>NZ_JAQIVI010000091.1:26109-89014 GCF_028618695.1 Natrinema soli
CAGATACGGTATTCGGAAAATACTAAAGCGAAATCGCATTGAGGTTTTTAGCGAAGACGACCGAGTAGCTTGTAGTCGTGATCGGGCGTGTACCGGCGGAACAACAGGCTGTTCGACAGCACCGACACACTCGAGAACGCCATCGCGCCGGCGGCGAGCACGGGTTGGAGTAACCCGAGCGAAGCCAGCGGAATCATCGCTGTGTTGTACCCCAGCGCCCACACGAGGTTCTGCTTAATTTTCTCGAGCGTTGCGTCCGAGATGCGGATCGCCTTCACCACGTCCAGGGGGTCGTCGCGCATCAACGTGACGTCCGCCGCCTCGATCGCCACGTCCGTACCCGAGCCGATGGCCGTCCCGACGTACGCAACCGCGAGTGCGGGTGCGTCGTTGACCCCGTCACCGACCATCATCGCCTGCCGGCCGTCGGCCTGGATGGACTCAACCGCGTCCGACTTGTCCTCGGGCAGGACTTCTGCACGGACGTTTGTGGGGTCAATACCGACCTGTTCAGCGACGGCGCGTGCAGTACGCTCGTTGTCGCCGGTGATCATCATCACGTCGACGCCGCGCTCCTGCAACTGGCGCACGGCGTCCTTCGCACTCTCCTTGACCGTGTCGGCGTCGGCGACGACGCCCACGAGTTCACCTTCGTAAGCGACTAGCATCGCCGTCTTCCCCTCGTTCTCGAGGCGCTCCATCGTCTCCTGAGCGGGCGATGGGTCGATCCCGTTGTCACGCAGGAGCTTCCGATTGCCGACCAGCACCTCGCTGCCGCTCACGTTCGCTTTAATGCCGTGACCGGGGACGTTCTCGAAGTCGTCGGGGTTGGCCACGTCGATACCGCGAGCTTTCGCTCCATCGACAATCGCCCGGGCAAGCGGGTGTTCGCTCCCGCTCTCCGCGATCGCTGCGAGCCGAAGTACGTCGTCCTCACTAAGCCGCTCAGCAGCAGTGAGTTGCCCGCCATCAGTAGCAGGATTCCCACCCTCGGTGAGAGGCTGGCCGCCGCCGTCGAAGATAACGACGTCGGTCAGCTCCATTTCGCCTTTCGTGAGCGTCCCGGTCTTGTCAAAGACGACCGTGTTGACGTCCTTGGCACGTTCGAGGACGTCACCGCCCTTGAACAGGACGCCGTTCTGTGCACCGAGGGTCGTTCCGACCATCGTCGCAGCGGGCGTCGCCAGGCCCAGCGCACAGGGACAAGCGATCAGCACGGACGAGGCGAACACGATGATCGCGAACTCGAAGACCGAGACGCCGCCTGCGGCGACGGGGCCACCTGCGACGAGTCCCCACAGCGGGAGGGCGTCGACGAAGCCCGCGAGCACCTCGGGGAATAAGTACCAGACGACGCCCCAGATGACGGCGTTCGCGATGACTGCAGGGACGAAGTACGCAGAGATGCGGTCGGCGACGTTCTGGATGTCGGGCTGACGAGACTGTGCCTCCTTCACCGTCTGGACGATCTGCTGGAGCGCGGTGTCCTTCCCGACTTTCGTCGCCTCGACAATGAGGACACCGTTCTCGTTGATGGTCGAACCGACGACGTCGTCTCCCTCGGACTTCTCGACGGGGACTGACTCGCCGGTGACCATCGACTCGTCGACTGCCGACCGGCCGTCGACGACGACGCCGTCGGTCGGGATCTGTTCGCCTGGGCGGACCTTCATTCGGTCGCCGACATCGACGTCTTCGAGCGGGATTTCTTCCTCGTTCCCCTTTTTATCGATGATGGTGGCGGTGTCGGCCTCCATCTCAAGGAGTTTCCGGAGCGCCTCACCGGCCTGCCCCTTCGAGCGGGCCTCGAGGTAGTTACCAAGCGTGATGAACACGAGGATGAATGCCGCCGTGTCGAAGTACAGCCCACCAGCGATTAGCTCTAGCAAAACCGCCACAGAGTAGACGTATGCGGTGGTCGATCCCAGCGCGATCAGCACGTCCATGTTGGCGCGGCCGTTCTTGACGAGTGCCTTGTAGGAGTTCTTGTAGAACGGTCTACCGAGTACCAGCTGGACGGGTGTCGCTAGCGCGAACGCAACCCATCCGGACGGGAGTCCGAAGAGCTCGTCTCCGACGAGCCCGAGCGCCAGCAGGTGGTCGGCCATGAACACCAGCAGGGGCAGGGATAGTACTGCGCCGAACAGCGTTAGCCGAAGTTGCCGACGGACCTCTTCTTGGCGGGCGGCCTCTCGAGCATCGCCGCCTGAGCCATCGCCGGTCTCAGCATCCTCTCGGACAGGCGAGTAGCCAGCGTCCTCGATGGCGTCGTAGAAGCTCCCGAGAGTCGTCTCCGCCGGGTTGTACATGATCTGTGCCTCGTCGGTTGCGAAGTTGACGTCGGCGTCAACGACGCCTGGGGTCCGTTCGAGTGCATCCTGTATCGTCTCCGAGCAGTTCGCACACGACATATCGGTGATCGCAATCGTGACCGAGTCGGTCACTGGCGTGTAACCCGCGTCCTCAATCGCGTCGTAAATCTCACCGAGTGAGACAGCCTCGGGGTCATACGCTACCGATCCCTCGTCAGTGGCGAAGTTGATATTCACCTCTGAGACACCGTCAAGTGAACCGACGGCGTCGGAGATCGTTTGCGAACAGTTCGCGCAGCTCATCCCCTGAATATCGATGTGGCTTTTTCGCTGACTCATCACCTATACATACGGGCTCCTTCTTCAGTGGAGTTTCCCTTTCAGGAATTAGGAATAATTGGGGAACTACCTTAGAATACAAATATAGTATGGGAATAACCATAAATTCGATGTCTACAGGCGTCGAATGGCTTGCAATACAAAAGACTCTATACGGTGAAAACGTAGTCTGAATCGAAATCAGCATCGTCAGGTTGTATAGCCGAACCCCACCCTTATTCTTTGGATAAAAGGTTAGTACTGCTATTTGCCTAGTTCTGGTAAGCAAAAACCGCGTTAAATAGTGGTACGTATAGGTAGATGTGATGCGAAGGCAATCAACCCGAGCTCGCTTGGAGCTACCGAGCGTGACGCTCGTCGGTACGCACGAGGTGAACAGCTATGAATGAGCAATCCCGCAACGACGGCGAGGCCTCCTTTAGTGGGACGAACCGCCAGCGTATGATCATCTTCCTAGGTGTGATAGCCGGAATGCTCATGGCGGCAATGGACCAGTCCATCATCTCTCCCGCACTTCCAACGATTGTCGGGGATCTCAGTGGTGTAGGGAGCTACTCCTGGCTCATTACGGGCTATCTCATTACGGTGACCGTCACAATCGCACTCTACGGGCGACTCTCGGACATCTACGGTCGGGGACCTGTCTACAGTTTCGCCATCGTCACGTTCCTCATTGGGAGCGTTCTGAGCGGCTTCGCCGGGCAAATCCCGATACTCGATCAGTATCTGAGTGGCATGGCACAGATTACGATCTTCCGTGCAATCCAGGGAATCGGTGGCGGCGGGCTCCTCTCGATGGCAACCATCATTGTCGGCGACCTCTTCACCCCCCGTGAGCGCGGGAAGTACATCAGTTACGTAATGGTGCTCTTCGGCCTCGCCACGATGGGCGGTCCGATTCTCGGTGGGTACCTTACAGAACACTTCACGTGGCGCTGGATTTTCTTCATCAACATCCCCATCGGACTCGTTGCCCTCGGAGTGGTCCAGACTCATCTCGACCTCCCGATTCCCAGCGAAGACCACACCATCGACTATCTTGGTGCACTCCTGTTGACTGTCGCCACGGTCACCCTATTACTCATCACGACCTGGGGTGGCTCTCGCTTCGAATGGAATTCCGGTCAGATACTCGCCCTCGGGGCAGTTCTGCTCGCCAGTACTGGCCTCTTCGTCTACCAAGAGATCCGCATTGACGAGCCAATCTTCCCGGTCTCGCTCCTTGGGGACCGGACGATTGCGGGAATTGATTTCATCGGCTTTGCTGTTGTCGGCATCGGACTGCTTGGTGGGCTGACCTACCTTCCGATCTTCCTCCAGACCGTCCTTGACGTTTCCGGGACGAACGCCGGTCTCCTCCTCGTCCCACTCATCGGCGGGTTCATCGTCCTCTCCGCTGTCACCGGACAGTTAATGAGCCGGTTCGGCTATTACAAGCCATTCACTGTCGTGGGTGCGGCCCTTGCCGCTGGAGGCTACTACCTCCTCAGTACGATGGATGTCAACACCAGCCTCCTCTGGGCGAGCGTGTTTATGTTCGTGACTGGGAGTGGCCTCGGATTGACGATGCCCACACTCGAAGTGGGCGTCCAGAACGCCGTTGAGAGAGAAGATCTGGGCGTCGTGACGTCGTCGGTTATGTTCAGCCGTACGCTCGGGGAGGGGGTCGGCGTCGCAATACTCGGTGCCGTCCTCGGAAATCAACTCTCGACCCGACTCACAGGGACTAGTCTCGATGAATCAACTGCACAGCACCTCATCGAAGGCGGCGAAGAGATCACCCCATCGATGCTTAACAGCTTGTCCCCGGAGGCCGCTCAAGTCGTGACAAGCGCGCTTTCTAACAGCTTCAGCGCGGTCTTCCTGGCAGCGACAGTGATTATGGTAATTGGGTTCCTGGTCGCGCTCACGCTCCCGAATGCCGAACTTAGTGAAGATGTCCCGGTAGAAAACGAGACAGGAGGGGAAGCAACCCAATCCCTTGACTGATCTCACAAAGAACCACTTGAGTCGAAGTTCCGCTCGTAGTCCGAGGTTTCAGTGCGCTTGCTCTCGCCTCTGCGGCGTATCCTACTGTTCGGGATCGTTTCCGCAGTCCGGACACGAAAGCGAGACACCGTCGTCACCAACTTCGGCGACGTGATAGTCCGCGCCACATTCCTGACACGGCACGGCAACGCGAGTCTCACCAGCGTCCTGTGGAGCGCCGAGTGCAATCGCGCGAACCCGCTGCTCTCCTTCGTTTTTCCCTGACTGGTACTCTCCCGGTTCGAATCTAACTATTTCGCCGCTTTCAACGGCGGTTTCGTCGTCTTTTGTACGGAACGTCGCAGTCCCCTCGACGACGTAGAAGACCTCTTCTTGATTCATATGCGTGTGCAACCCGCCGGAAAACTCGTCGCCCGGTTCAAGTTCGAAGTAGTTCAGGGCCAGATTATTGAGGTTCAGCGGTTCCGTCGCGTGTTTCGTTACGTCGGCGTTCATCGGATTGTTCTCTAGGTCATCGAGCGTAACCTTCTGCATACGTTTGCTACTCTTGACCGGTTGGTTATCCCTTTCGTCTCGTATCCTTAGACGAGGTTGTAAGGAGCGCCCTCAAAGAGGACGGGAAAGTGACTCAGTCAGGCGTTCGCGCTGAACTGATCGTACCGTGATTTGAACTGCTCCAGACAGGAGGGACAACAGAGATAGTACAAACTGCCGTCGATTTCGAGCGTCTCACCGTCCTCACTCACGTCGTTGCCACACTGGGCACAGGTGACTGCAAGGTCGGTACCACTGACTTGGGGTGTCCAGTCGGCACTCGTGAGGACAACGACCTCGTAATCAGTAATCGCCTCCCACTCCTCAGTATCGAACGTGTCTATCAAGAATGTCCGAACATCTGCATTCGGGAGACGGGACTGGAAGAATACGCGAGGATCAGAGGCCGTGAACACGTGCTCAACACCATCTGCCAGTGCAAGGGTATCCCGGATATCTTCGACCATATCGGGTTGGACTGCGAGTTCCACGAGAACGGGAACACCTCCACGGAGTTTTGAGCGGTCGAGATCGAGCGTGAACCGGCGGATTATTCCCATGTCTTGTAGACGACTAACGCGGTCAGACACCGACGGTGAACTGAGATCGACGGCGTCAGCGATTTCACGGTAGGGCCGGCGTGCATCTTCGGTTAGGAGCCGAAGGATTTCGAAGTCTGTCTCGTCTAAGGTGCGCATGCGGTAATTAGATCGCGTATCCAAATACCTGTTTTCCTTAATTCGGAAACTACGGGGGGATGTTTGCCTATGTCTGCTAGGCAAAGAGACCATAAAAATGGGTCCCGTATAGGTGAATGAGTGAGAGAATCCGAACCGCTGGCCAGATCACAGATGAAACTGCTCCACTAAACGGAGACACCAAATGACAAATCACGATAGCCACAATCATGACGAGAATAGGGGCGAGATGCCCTTAGGTTCGGATCAGGACCAACCTGATGGACGTTCAGCTCGGCAGAACGTAGATCACGAGGAATCACACGTTGAGCAGGAGATGTTGGAAGAGGAGGCGCAGGTATCAGAGACTGCCCACGATGGTCATGGCGATCACAGTGGAGACAACGGCCATGGCGACCACGGTGGGATGCACGAAGGCCACGAGCAGATGTTCCGGCGGCGGTTCTTCATCTCGACGCTCCTCTCGATTCCAGTCCTCCTCTACAGCGAAACCCTCCAAGAGTGGCTCGGGTTCTCGGTTCCAGCGTTCCCCGGCAGCGAATGGATTAATCCTGTCTTCGCGGTGATCGTGTTTGCCTACGGTGGGATTCCCTTCCTGCAGATGGCCGTCCCCGAGTTGCGAGACCGTTCGCCCGGAATGATGACGCTCATTTCCATGGCGATCACCGTCGCCTTCGTCTACAGTCTTGCAAGCGTCGTGTTTCCGACCCAGTCAGCGTTCTTCTGGGAACTCGTGACGCTGATCGACATCATGCTGCTGGGCCACTGGATCGAGATGCGGTCGGTCCGGCGAGCCTCCAGCGCACTCGATGAACTGGCGAAGCTGATGCCCGATACGGCCGAGCGGATCACTGAGTCTGGTGACACCGAGGAGATCCCCGTGAACCAACTCGAAGAAGGTGATCTCGTGCTCGTCCGTCCGGGGGCGAGCGTCCCAGCCGACGGCGTTGTCGAAGAGGGCGACTCCGACGTGAATGAGGCGATGATCACCGGCGAATCCAAGCCCGTCTCGAAGGAACCGGGCGACGAGGTCATCGGCGGGACGGTCAACGGGGACGGGAGCCTCCGAGTCCGTATCGACGCGACTGGCGACGAAACGACACTGGCCGGCATTATGCAGCTCGTTGATGAGGCCCAGCAGAGCAAGTCCCAGACGCAGATGCTCGCCGACCGAGCAGCGGGCTGGCTCTTCTACGTCGCCCTCGCCGCAGCAGTCGTGACCGCTATCGCCTGGACCGTCGCCGTCTCGTTCAATGCCGAAGTGATCGAGCGCGTCGTCACGGTGCTGGTCATCGCCTGTCCGCACGCACTCGGGCTGGCGATCCCGCTGGTCGTGGCTATAAACACGTCGCTGGCCGCGCGTAACGGGATGCTCATCCGGGACCGCATCGCTATGGAACAAGCACGAGAGCTCGATACGATCATCTTCGACAAGACGGGAACGCTCACCGAGGGCGAGCAGGGCGTCGTAGACATCGAGGCCGTCGAGGGTGTGACCGAAGAAGAGGCGCTGGGGTTAGCGGCGGCCGTCGAGGCCGACTCCGAGCACATGATCGCCGAGGCCATCCGTGAGGCGGCCGACGAACGCGACGTCGCCAGTCCCCGGGCGGCCGACTTCGAGGCGATCAAAGGACGGGGAGTTCGGGCACGCGTCGATGGGCAGACCGTCCACGTTGGGGGGCCGAACCTCCTTTCGACCTTGGAGAGCGAGGTTCCCGATCAACTTCGAACGTTCGCCGAACGTTCCGGCGAGAATGCACGCACCGTGGTATACCTCATCCGCGACGGCGAGCTCGTCGCGGCGTTCGCCTTGGCGGACGTGATACGGGAGAAGAGCTATCACGTCGTCGATGCGCTTCACGAACTCGGCATCGAGGTGGCGATGCTCACCGGTGACTCCGAGGACGTCGCCAATGCGGTCGCCGACGAACTCGGCATCGACACGGTGTTCGCCGAGGTCCTCCCTGAAGACAAGGACGAGAAGGTCCAGGAGCTGCAAGAGCGAGGGAATCTCGTAGCGATGGTCGGTGACGGCGTGAACGACGCGCCGGCGCTCACCCGGGCCGACATCGGTATCGCTATCGGTTCCGGGACGGACGTCGCGGTGCAATCGGCGGACATCATCCTCGTCCAGAACAACCCGACGGACGTGGTCCGCCTCGTGAAACTGAGCAAGGCGAGCTATCGGAAGATGCAGGAGAACCTCGTCTGGGCGGCTGGGTACAACGTCTTCGCCATCCCACTCGCCGCTGGAGTGTTGGCACCGATCGGAATCCTACTCTCACCGGCAGTGGGTGCGCTGTTGATGTCGCTCTCGACGGTGATTGTGGCAATCAACGCCCAGTTCCTCCGACGGGTGGATTTAGAGCTGCCCTCGCTTCCGGGCGTGTCCGCATCAGAGCGTCCTCAACCCGCCGACTAAAGTTCGAGCACCGCTTGACCATATATCGATCCACGTGTTAGTACGAACGGCGTCAATGAGGGCTAAACGTTAGTGAGAGTCAGCGATGAACTCAGGCTCTGTATTTAACAGTCGAGAGCCAAGGCGTGAGTACATGCGCGAGCGGTTAGCTGAGGCGTTTGGGGGCAGTAATCGAGTTCCCGCTCGCGGTTGCTGCTCCTATTATGCCGGAGATCGCGGAAAACATGGTGAGGTCGTACGAGGATACGTGGCGTGCGATCTGACTGATCGCACGCCCAAGCAGGCCGAACAACTCTATCGAAAGCACTCAGCCATTGAAACAAGCTACCGGGTGTTTCGCCAAGCACGAGCGATAACGACGATCCAAGGTCCATACAACGTGCAAAGCTGAGTAACTATTGAGACTCAGATTTGCAATTGACCTTCTCCCGCGCCTAAAAGTGAGATGATATATGTATTCCTAGCAAAATGGCATCTAATTAGATATCTTCCTGACGAAAGTTGGATAACTGTTGATATTATACGTCGAATAAGGAAACCAGAGGAGACGTATCGCCAATTTAGCAATCACAATGAGCGATCGGTCATCTCGGCGGCACGTACTTGAGATAGCTAGTGGTGCAATTGTAACTGGACTTGCCGGTTGTCTGACCGGAGACGACCAATCAGAGAACGATATCAACCCGGATGAGGGGGCTGCTAACTCGAGCGAGGTCCCCGACAATCAGAGCAATGAAACGAAGTCAGACTCTGGGAACGAGAACAGCCCTGATGAAACGGACAGTACGTCTGAGAGTGCAGCCGAAGTAACAATGATGACGAACGACTCTGGAACTCACTTCGAGCCCCACGTTGTCGAAATCGAACCCGGAGAGACGGTCACGTGGACGCTCAAGAGCGGTTCTCATACGACGACCGCTTATGCACCGTCGAACGACAAGCCCCAGCGGATCCCTGATGACGCTGAGGCATGGGATAGTGGGACGGTTGACGAACAAGGAATAACCTTTGAACACACGTTCGAAACCAAAGGTATCTATGATTACTACTGTCGTCCACACGAAAACACGGGAATGATCGGGAGCGTTGTCGTCGGTGATCCCAACCTTGATAATCAGCCGGGAATGTCTGAGCCACAGTCTGAACTGCCCGACGAAACTCATGAGAAGATCCGCGAGCTGAACGAGATGGTCCAAAATGGTGGCGAAAGTGAGCATGGTGGACACGCAAGTGGCGAAGATGACCACGGAGGTCACGAAGAGAACCACTAACGGTAACTGATTGATACAGGTTAGCGCTCTTTCTTTATCAACAATTTCTACAAGTTCAAAGATGTGCCACTATTTCAAGCTAATACCGTTGCCACGAAGGACTAAGGCTGTAGTATAACAATCGCTACCAGCAGTTAGTCAGAGAAGATGATACGCTGACCGAGAATTGCGCTCACGATCGCTGCTATGAGGCCAGCGAGTAGGGCAAGTGTGCGCCGATGTATTGACGCCTGCAGCTGGTAGCTCTGGTTGCGTGCCTGGTCGTCGAATGACCCGTGAGCGCCCAAGTCGCCCGCTACCGGCTCATAGAGATTGTGTTTCCGATCAGGATCGGCCTGCTCGTCGGTTAACTGGGAGTCGTAACCACCACTCGCGAGATAGTTGTCGAGCCGGCGTGGGATAAGCCGGTTGCCGAGGATTGCCTTTACTGTCGAGCGCCCGACCCATAGTTCGTCCTTGCCGCGATCGACGGTCCAAGTGATCGCTCGAGCGGCGACCTCTGGCTGATAGATCGGTGGCACCGGTTGGGGTTTCTGCGG
This sequence comes from Natrinema soli, assembly GCF_028618695.1. The sequence goes on from NZ_JAQIVI010000091.1 coordinate 36,214, forward strand.
CAGTCGGCTCTTTGACCACTCGAATTGTGGAGTATTCATCGCGGGCATCTGCACCATTGAGAGCTGCACATCACAATCATCGTGGATAAGTTCTGTTCGTACGGATTCCGTGTATCCTTGGATCGCGTGTTTCGCCCCGCAGTAGGCCGACTGGAGCGGGATACCGCGATACGCTAGCGCCGAGCCGACCTGCACGATCGTTCCCTCGTCGCGGGGCCGCATTCGGTCGAGTGCGGCCTGCGTTCCGTGGACATAGCCCAGGTACGTGACCTTGGTAACACGGCGGTAGTCCTCGGCGGTCATCTCCGCAGCTGGCGAGAAGACCGACACCATCGCATTATTCACCCAGACGTCGATCGGTCCGAACGCGTCCTCGACGGACTCAGCTGCAGCCTCAACCTGCTCGGGGTCGGCGACATCCGTCGGGACAACGATCGCTTCGCCGCCGGCTCCCTCGACCTCCTCGCGCGCACCCTCGAGTCCGTCCTCGCCCCGTGCGAGCAGGCCGATCTTCGCGCCGCGTTCGGCGAAGGCACAAGCGGTGGCTCGCCCAGCGCCGGCTGATGCACCTGTGATAACGACGACTTCTGTATCGGTTGATTCGGACATGGTTAGTTACTCAGGGGGTTCAATCGGCTAACTGATTCGAGGGTGGCGTAGCGCTCCCAGCCGCCGTAGCGGTCCACGATCGGACCGCGCGGGATGCTGAGGAACAGGACAAGCGTGCCAGCGACGGTGGCGTTGATTGCGGCGATCGTCGGGACGTCGGCGACCAACCATGGCACGGTGATAATCCACACAGCGAGTGGGATATTGAGGAATCGAATCGCACGAGCAGGTTCGGCGGTCGCGATCACGGTGAAGGAGACGACCAGCGAACCCATGAGGTGGCTGCTGTCGGCCATGAGACCCGAGGTCCCGAAGATGGTCGGCGAGAGCATGAACCAGACGCCCAGCGCCATCGCAACGAGCAACGTCCAGGGGATCGAAACACCCCAGAACGGCTCGCTAACTGGTGAGTCGCCAATCGGTCGCGTCTCGGTCTCGTCGACGCCAGACTCGTCCTCAGAGATCATTCCGCCCATCCAGAAGGCGGTCCAGAGGCTGTCTCCCTGGCGCATCAGCCGAACAAGGTATTGTCCCATCGCGACGACCTCGTCAACCGTCAGCGAGATCATCCACAACATGCCGAACGCCGACAGGAGACAAAGCGTACACCACGTCCCGACCATAATCGGCTGCATGATGACCAATAGTACCTGAACGAAGCCCAGCGGGATCACGACAATGCCGAAGAAAGTGACCATCCACGGCATGGTGCGCCACCGTCGACGGTCACCCATAAAGGCCATTAAAGCCTCGACGGAGTAGGCAACCGCACCGAGGCCCGCATCAGAGACCGGGAACGCCGCTGACACCTTCGACGTGAGGATCTGCTCGGTACCTGTGCCATACAGCGGATCCCAGGCGCTACCGATGTACCCGAGTTGGTAGGCGGCCATGTACCACGAGGCGAAGAAGCCGAATACCCCGAGTACGACGAGCGGTGCGCGTTGTGCGCCTGTCGAGGGGTTATACGACCAGCCCGGGGGAACGGCCGGCCCCTCCATCTCCGAGCGCATCACGATGAGCACCGTGAATGTAATCACCATGACGCCCACGAGCATGTTGTTGGCGTACGCCGCGGCCGTCGGCGCCCAGAACGCGATCGGCGAGAACACCAGCCACAGGCCGACGAAGCCGTTGGCATAGTTGGCATAGCCGCTCTCCCGGTAGATCGTGATACCGGCAAGCGCGATCAAGACAAGTCCGGTGAGAACGGTACCCCAGGTCATCAATGTACTCTCATAGCCCAACGTTGGCGGGCTCACGACGAGCCAGACTCCAAGCGAGATGACAGCATACTGGGGCCAGATCTCCTCCGTAGGGTGGGAGAGCATCATGTCGCCTGGACGCATCGATCCGTCACCGTTACCGTCGTTCCGTTCTCGGTCGTCTTCGTGCTTCCCACTACTATTCTCGTCGTGTAGATCTCTCTTGTTCGCTCTCGAGTGTCGCGCTCCCGGATCGGTCGGTTCTCCGTTCAAGTCGTCGCGTCTCTCGTCAGTCATTGGGTATCTGTTCTCTCGGTATCGGTCGGTTGCCGGATGATCTCCTCGCTCAAGCCCTCGTCCTCATTCCACTCGTCGCGTCCGAGCGGCGCCCGTGACCCACCGCTCGAGCCGTCCGCGTCGGCGAGATAGAGGACGCTATTGATGAGTCCAATGTGACTGTACGCCTGTGGGAAGTTGCCACGCTGTTCGCCGGTTTCGGGATCGATCGCCTCGGCAAACAACCCGAGCGGGCTGGCGTACTCAAGGACGGACTCGAAGCGATCGGTCGCTTCGTCGTTCCGCCCCGCCAGCGCGAGTGCCATGACGAGCCAGAATGAGCAGACGACGAACGGACTCGCCTCACCAGGGAGCCCGTCGTCGCCTTCGTAGCGCCGGACGAGGCCGTCGTCGGTCGCCAGGCGGTTGATCGTCGCGTCGATCGTGCCCTGGACGCGAGCGTCATCGGGGGGAAGGAAGCCCACGACCGGAATGAGCAGGTTCGCCGCGTCAAGCGTCTCGTCGCCGAACGCTTGGACGAAGCTGTCCACACGCTCGCTGTATCCGCGCTCGAGGATCGCGTCGCGAACGTCCTCGCGGCACGTCCTCCAGCGCTCGAGTGGAGCTGACACGTCGTCGCCGGCAGCCTCAGCGAGCTTAATCCCGCGATCCAGTGCTGCCCAGCACATCACTTTCGAGTAGACGTACTGTTGTGGGTCATCGCGGGGCTCCCAGATGCTGGCGCCGGGCTGGTCCCATCCCTCGCAGACGTAGTCGATGAGATCGCATATGACCGCCCAGTCGTCGGTCGTCACTGCCTCGCCGTAACGAACGCTCTCGTAGATCGCGAGGATCAATTCGCCGTAGACATCGAGCTGGCGCTGCTGGCGGGCCGCGTTGCCAACGCGAACGGGGGCCGATCCGCGATAACCCTCGAGGTGATCAAGGATGCACTCTTCGAGGTCGTCGCCGCCATGAAGCCCGTAGACCGGTGGGATTTCGGCGGGGTCGTGATCCCGGCAATGGTCGAGACAGAGCTGGAAGTACGAGCGCGCCTCGTCGAGGTGGTCCAGTTCGGCCATCGCCTGGACCGTGAAGGCCGCGTCGCGGATCCAGTTGAACCGGTAGTCCCAGTTGCGGACGCCGCCGAGGTTCTCGGGGAGCGAGGTTGTCGGCGCCGCACACACCGCGCCTGTCTCCCGGTGGATGAGGAGTTTGAGGACAAGTGACGACCGAACCGCCAGGTCGTGCCACGGGCCGCCAATAGGACAGGCCGTACCGTCGCAGTCATGGCTCCATGCCCGCCAGTAGTCAACAACGCCCTCGAAGGTCTCCCCATGTCGTGACGGTTCAAGCGGGATCGCCTCGCCGTAGCCGAGGACCAGCCAGCGCGTCTCACCGGCCTCGAGTGTCACTGTCGCGCTCGCCTCGTGGCTGTCGGTCGACGGTTCAAGCGGCATGTCGCTTGAGAGGACGGCCTGCTCGTCAGCACCGATCGCGACGACGCCGTCGGCAGCCGGTTCGACGGCGGGTACGTCCCGTGCGTAGTCGAACCGCGGCTCGAATGCGACCTCGAACTCAAGTGGGCCATTGTCACAGTCCAGCTTCCGGTAGATGGCGGGCTGCCGGTCGGCCGATCTGGTCGCCTCGGTGACCGGCATGAAGTCCGTTACTGTCGCGCTGCCGTCAGCGGTCTGGAACGTCGTCTCGAGGACGGCAGTCCGATCGCGATACCGTTGGACGGACTCGAACGACTGCGTCGGGTGGACAACGAAGCGACCGCCGCGATCGGCGTCGAGTATCGCGGCGAAGACGCTCGGCGACTCGACGTGCGGGAACGGACACCAATCGATCGAGCCGTCACGGCCGACGAGGGCGACCGTATTCCCGTCGCCGATCGCGCCGTACTCCGTGAGTTGTTTGTACTGCATGAGTGTGTGGCTTTGTGGTGTTTTAGTACTCAGATCGATCGCTCGGTTGTCTGGCAATACCTCGATTATGGACGGGTACGATCTTTATTCGGCAGTCATACGAAAAGACTCGTTGCGGCCGACAGCAGTTGCGATGTATATATTATAGCTTCCAATGCCCGCCACGACAGTTCCTGAGACGACGTCGTTCCACAGTATCGGGCTCTCAAGACCAAGGGCGAACGGTGCAACAATGAGCCAGCATCCGAGAACTGTGACAAATCCTGCGCCACGTGCGCTCACGGACTGTCGTCTGAGCGCTTTCGTGTAATTGTAGCCGGCAACGAGGGCGATCGCAGCACCGACGAGCACATCATTCCAGCGGCCGGCTGCCGGCGCATCGAGAACGAACGGTGCCACAATCAGCCAGCAGCCGAGCGCACTGTTGCCGCCGGCGGTGAGTTTCATCATCGTATTCATTCGTCGGTGCCCATATTCGGGTCGTCGAAAGCGATTGGCGCTTATATCGACGAATCGCGGTGGATTGGGGCCTCAGGCCGATGCCATGTCTCGACAGGAGTCGGCACACTCCTGTAGCACATCAGCACAGACTTGGCAATGTTCAGCATCGAATTGGTCACACTCGTCCGCACACTCTTCACAGGCATCGGCGCAAATGCCTGCGAGATCGCTACTGTACCCGGAATCACGGACCATGAACCGAGCGTGCGTAGTCGTAAGATCGGCAACGTCTCGACACAATTCAATACAGCGTGCCATCTCCTCATCGCCCATCTGGATGCATTCGTCGGCGCACCACTCACAGGCTTGGGCCGCCTCGAAGCAGTTGTCAATACACTCAGCCATTCGGTCGTTCTCGCTGACGTGGTCGATTTCGGTCAGTGCCATTGCACTCGATCCGTCGACGACAACCGACTTTGTTATCCATACCGCATGACAATCCGACTAAACAGTGAGGAGTAATACTCACACCAAGTCCCAGGGTGTGACTAATCGGTGAGGCCGTTGCAGAAATTGTTGTAGTGAGTTAAATCGGCGGTTTCTTCGGCGCATAGCTGAGCCAGTCCCCACTCCATCCCCTAATGCAGTATTAGCGTTGAATGATGAGACACCTCTTGAAAGGACTTCGACTGTGAAGTTGAACTGCCCACAAAACGTTGCCGATGTTCTGAAGAGTGCACACGAGCCTACTCTTGTGACGTTGGGAACGATACCGGGAGTCCGATCACCGACATCAGTCCCACGAGCGGGCCATTCCGTGCGCGGGGATGTTCGTACTGCCGTGCCATCGATGCAATCTCAGGCCGTAGTTTAACGATTCGGAAACCCATAGGTCATTGTATGATACCCCCTGACATTCAGCTCCTCGGTATCCCTTTTGCACTCGTCACCGGTACTGGCGCCGGGGTGTTCGCGCTCCTGTCATGGGGCATTTTCCGAGACTCACCATTCGGTTTGGCAATTGCTCTTCTCTCACTCGTGATGGTCATTTTGACGATATACCACACAATGTTGCTCATCGTTGGGCCAGATACGCTGGTCCTGCACGTGCTTCGAAGCGCAGCAAACACGATTATTGCAATATTCCTTGGCCTGCTGATACTTAGACACTACCAGATTCAACAGCGTCAGTCACTGGGGTGAGTTGTCGTGGACGGACTGACACCCTTCGCCGGATATAATCTAGCAGTCGGAATTGTGGTTGCGCTCGAGTTGTTGTATTTCCTCTGGCTTGAGGAATCAGTGACGGCGTACCGACGGTTCATGCTCCTCACGGTCGCCGGATTGGTCTTAGCCGTAATCGGCGGACCAATCACTGAACTGTTTGCGCCATCTCTCATCCATTGGGTTCACGGGATTGCTGCACTCCTGGTCATCCTCGGCTTTTATGATCCTGTATTGAACGATGTCCGAACAACAGAGTGGGCACGGGTATTACTGAACGATCCCGACCGTATACGTCAACAGGATGACTGGATGACGCCGATGGACGATAAAATCTTGGAGATGATGCACGGTACCAATCTGACACTGACACCGTCGATTGTCGCATTCAATACCGGCTTCAGTCAGAAAGAGGTGAACCGTCGCTTGATCAAATTAGCTGACCACGGGTTCGTTGAAAAGATCGAACGAGGAAAGTATCGGCTGACTCGACGTGGAGAACAATATCTTTGCGGACAGTTTGACACAGTTTCGATAACAGATGATGAAACTGGTGTTCAGAGTTAGGTGTTTTTATATTCTTCTTCGTTACGACGGGCAAGGATCCCACAATGCGGGTCTCAGCTATACTAACCCTCCAAAGATGATTCTTAGTTATAGAAATAAATCAATTTAGAGGGGGCCATTGTCGAACATCAGAATTGATAAGACCGAGCAAGAGCTGTCGATGTTCGCTCAACTCCTCAAGAGACGAGAAGAATGCATCGTCGGAGACTGTTGGCACATTTTTGTCCCGTAAGAGATCCAGATTTGGTGGTGGCGGAGTACTATCTGCAGGATCAACGAACGTTTGATTAAGCGTTCTAAGGTAATTTTGAACGCTTGTCCATGCACTCTGGATAAGAACTTCGTCGGGCTTAACTTCTTCTGAGACCCCAAATTGAAGTGTAGTTAGTAATTCATTTAGAATTGCGACACTAACTACAGCCGCCTGGTTGGTTTGCTGGCTGTAGAAATAATGGAGGATCGGATACGCCTTGTGGTTCGTTGTAAGGGTATTAAGTTGTGTTGTGATCGTGTTTAGCGGTAGGTCAAGTCCTCGGAACTCTTCTCCGTCCCAACTCGTTCGTAGAATTTCTTCGCTTTGCGTTCCAAGTCCGCTCACGGTACTGGCGAACGAACGTTTCTGTGTGACAGCATCGAGAAGCGAGAGCATATATGTTATACTTAATGTTATAAAAAGAAGGCCACTAGCTGACGAAAGGATAGTTGTCAGCTGCCAAATACCCTTTCTCGGAACGAGATCTCCCATTCCGAGCGTGAAGATTGTATATCCGGTGAAGTAGATTCGATCGGACCATGAGATCGGTCCCCGATGAAGCGTATCGATGAGAGCATTCTCGGCACTGGCAAAAATTAACGTCCAACCACTCCACAGGAGTACAATCCACATTGTGAGTCCTATGATAAGGATTAACGGCCCTGACAGGCTGAGAATACGGACATTCTGAGTCCCGATCTTCCGTAGCAGCACCCACGTCCATGCCATCAATAAGGACGTTAGTGGACCAGCGCCTTCTGCAATCCAGAGCGTTGTCCAAAGGAGATCTACTGCGACACTCACAACCAGAATAGTACCAAGAACGAGATATATGACATTCATTTTATTTCACCTCATGAGTTAGTGCTATCATGTACGGATATTGCTCGAGTATTGGGTAACATTGTGGCTTGAACACGCAACTCGAGAAATTGAGAGTATGTAGGATCTGGTCAAATGGTCGGTCAGAAAAATATCAGTTGGCACAGCAGAGAGTAGGCTGTTGCGAACCATTCAGAGGTCTTGTCCACAGTCATCAAGTACGTATAACGGCCAACAGCGAGTTCACTCTCGTCAGTCTGCCGGTTGTGGTTTTTGCGGTGCGGACACGCCTGACAGACTCGGAAGGTCGAGATCGACTCGACGAAGGAACTGGGCGTTGATCGCGACGATAACGGTACTGAGTGACATGAGCAGCGCACCGACTGCAGGAGAGAGGAGGATTCCGATCGGCGCAAGAACCCCTGCCGCAAGCGGAAGGGCGAACACGTTGTAGCCAGCAGCCCAAACGAGATTCTCCTGCATCTTCCGGTAACTCGCCTTACTCAGCTTCACGAGGCGGACGACGTCCATCGGATTGTTCTGGACGAGGATAATATCTGCCGACTGGACAGCGACGTCCGTTCCAGATCCGATGGCAATACCAATGTCGGCACGCGTCAGTGCAGGCGCATCGTTGACCCCGTCACCGACCATTGCGACGAATTTGCCCTGTTCTTGGAGTTCGGTCACCTTTTTGTCCTTGTCCTCAGGCAGCACCTCCGCGAAGACCGTGTCAATGCCGAGGTCGTCAGCGACCGCACGGGCGACATCCTCGGAGTCCCCAGTCAGCATCGCGACTTCGAGACCGAGTTCATGGAGCGCGTCAATGACCTGGTAGCTCTCTTCCCGGACGATGTCTGCAAGCGCTAACGCTGCGATGGGTTCGTCCTTGCGAACCAGATAGACCACTGTCTGTGCGTTTTCGCCGGCCTGGTCTGTGAACGTCCGCAACTCGGACGGGATGTCAGCCTCGAGGTGTGACAGGAGATTCGGACCGCCAACGTGCACCGTGTCGCCGTCGACGGACGCGCGCACACCGCGACCCTTGAGCGCCTCAAAGTCCGTGGCACTCGGCGGAGCAATCCCCTTCTCGTCGGCAGCCTCGCGAACCGCCTGTGCGACCATGTGTTCGGAGTCGCTCTCGACGGCTGCGGCCAGTGCTAGTGCGTCTTTCTCGTCGACGTCGTCAACGGTTTCGACGTCGACCACGCCTTGTTCGCCTTTTGTGAGCGTCCCTGTCTTGTCGAAAATGACTGTGTCAAGTTCTCGAGCTTGCTCCATCGCGATTCGGTCACGGATCAGCATTCCGTTCCGTGCTGCCAGCGAGGTATTGATCGCAACGACCAGCGGAATGGCAAGTCCGAGCGCATGTGGGCAGGCGATCACCAGTACGGTCACGACCCGTTCAATGACCGTCGCATTGAACGAGACGGCGACGGTCCACGCAATGGCGGTCACGACTGCGGCAGCCAACGCGATGTAAAAAAGCCAGCCCGCTGCTCTGTCAGCAAGCATCTGGGTCTGGGACTTGCTCTCCTGCGCTTCTTCAACGAGACGCATAATACCTGCTAGCGTAGTCTCCTCGCCTGTGGCACTGATCTGGACGCGAAGACTCCCGTCACCGTTGATCGTCCCGCCGATCACCTCGTCACCTGGTTCTTTCGAGACCGGTTTTGATTCACCAGTAATCATCGACTCATTTACGTCAGAATCGCCCTCCTCGACGACGCCGTCGGCGGGGATGCTCGCACCGGGACGAACTAAAACGAGATCCCCCTCTTCAAGTTCGTCTACGGGAATTTCTTCGGTATCTCCGTCCTCAGTGAGACGCTCGGCAGTGTCGGGAAGGAGTTTTGCAAGTTCATCAAGTGCACTGGAGGCCCGTCGGACCGACCGCATCTCGATCCAGTGGCCGAGCAGCATGATGTCGATGAGCGTCACCAGTTCCCAGAAGAAGGCCGACTCGGTCGGCAGGGCAACGCTCGCGAGGCTGTAGATGAATGCAACGGTAATCGCCATCGAGATGAGTGTCATCATCCCCGGTGTGCGGTCCTTGAGTTCTGGCACCGCCATCTGGAGAAACGGCACGCCACCATAAACGAAGACGATCACCGCGAAGACGGGATTGATCCACTCGCTTCCGGGAAACGCTGGCACCGAAAAGCCGAGCCACGCCTGGAGCGTTTCGCTGTAGAGTAGTACAGGAATCGAAAGCAGGGTTGAGACGAAAAAGCGCCGCCGGAACATTTGCTCGTGACCTTTGTGCATTCCGCCATTACCGCCATGACCCTCGTGATCACCACTATTGGCTCCGTGACCTATCCCGTGTTCGTACTTCTCGTCGACCTCGCGCTCGCCCTCATCTGCGTCTTCGGCTTCCTCTTCAAGCATCGACTGTTCAACGCGCGGTTCCTCTTGTTCGTCATCAGATCCCTGCCCGCCTGCGTGTTCGTCATGGTCGCTTTGACCCGAGTGATGATTAGAGGAGTCTCTGTCGCCGGGTGTCTCTCTGTGATCGTCCATAAGTTATCCTCGTTAGGGTAGAACACGACAAGGGTATATGGCTTGCTTGAGGAAGGTGATCCACTAATTGAGAATCAGAATTGGTGGTAAATTTAATTATTTTAATATAGAAATCGACTGAGTGGTCATAAATAAAGGAAGAATTACAAATATGTGATGAGGGAACTGTATAGATAAGGTAAACCACGAGATGGGGAGACGATGGTAGTGCGATAGAGACTGTGAAATTACAGTCTAGTATTTTATATAATTAGGTATTTTCCGATGAACGGCAAAAATTCGGTACCTTCAGCCAACCTCTCACAAGAAGCGATAATTACAGATGCGTCTGTAGGAGGGAAACAACCGCTGAAACGTCGTTCTACAACAGAGACAATTAACTAGACAGTGCCGCTGAACGGTTTAGATCTCGTAGTAGGAAGGTTATATAGGAACAGTAGTGATAGTACACAATCACTGAACAATAGAGATTCTCTTCATTAGAGGAGGGTACAGAATGAGTTCTATGAGACCAAGTAGTGTTCGCCGCCGCTCGTTTTAATCTTCGAAAGAAGAAAGCTCCAAGACACGGAACCGGACCTATCCAGCGGCTCAATGGCTCTCAACCTGTAGCTCAGCTACTCGCGATCGCCCTTCCAGGTGACGGTGCGACCCCAGGTGGTCGCCTTCCCCCAGAGGCCAGACCGCATGCACTCCAGTTCGACGATCTGGGAATTATCGACGAATAGGTTAATCTCGGGACCGAAGTTCTTGATATACCACTCGAACATCTCCGGTCCCGGCGCCTCAAACACGAGGTTCTCGATCCCGAGTTCATTCGCGATCTGGTAGGCGACGTCGGTTCGCCATTCAGTGACCTCCTCGGTGATACCTTCGGCTTCGACCATCAGGAGGTCCGCGCCCGCCTCGAGGTGGCGACGGCCCTCCTCGATGGCCTGCTCGGGATCCTGTTGACCCTGCTCCTCGAGGACCTCTGGATCAGTAGCGCCGCCAGCCCCGAACTGGACGTTGATCTCCGGCTTTGGGTCGATTTCGTAGTCCTCGGCGACAATCTCCGTCATCCGCACCATGTCGTCGGTTCCGATAGCGAGGAATCCACTCGATAGCTCGACGATGTCGAACCCGAGCCGTTCGGCCTCCTCGAAGTACCGCTCGACTTTGTCGTTGTCGCGAATGAGGACGTTCTCGACGAACCCGCCAGTGGAGACTTTGACGTCATACTCGTGGCAGACGTCGATCAACTCCGTGACGGCCTCCTCTGGCATCAGCGCAAACGACCCGCCACTGAACTTGTAGATGTCCACGTACTGCCCCATCGTCTCCAAGATGTCCCGTAGCTCGCGCGGCCCCATCGGGTCGTAGTACGGACCCCGGATCTCCGTGATCCCTTTCTCTCGCGGCTTCTCCTCGCGCTCGTTGTGGTGCAGGAACTCGAAGGTACGGTCGACCATAATGCGGTAGTAGATTTGGTCTCCGTGTCCTTAGTGAGTGGGTCAATGGCCAGCTCAATCAGAACTTGAGGGCCGTCACCCCCCGGAGACCTAGCGACGCGAACAGTCCGACAAGTCCTGTTCAACGAGCCGTGCGACGCCCTACGCAAGCAGGTTGACGAGATCGTCGACGGTGTGCGACTCCAGGTCCCTGATCATCGCAACGATATCGTCCCGGTCATCTTCGCCGAGTCTGGTGCCGGCCGTGTCGTTGAATTTCGACTCGACTTGACCCCAGCTCATCGGGTTCGTCGGATGGCCTTGGAAGGAATCCTTCTCGACCATGTGAGTGGTGCCATCCTCGAGTTCGACCGTCACGCGAGCGGGCATCTCCCCGGCTTCGAACCGTTCAGTGAATGCCTCGTCCTCCTCGACGGTGACGTGCCGGAGGAGGTACTGGACGTCATCACGGGTGATGCGTTCCGGCTCATACTGGGCATTGCCCATCTCGCGGTCGAGAAGCGCTGCTGCCAGCATGTATGGGAGCGAGTGGTCGGCCTGGGCCTTCGTCTCGACTGTATGGCGATCACCTTCGCCGCCACCAATGATGAGCTTCGCGCCGGCGAACGTCTCCAAATCAATGAGCTTGACGGCACTGCCATCGAGATCCTCCTCCTCCGACAGCTCGATAACGCCCTCAACGGCGGACTGGGCGTACGTTTCCGCGACGTAGCGCTTCGTCATGACATCGTGGACTCTCGTGCAGCCGGGGTCGGGGTTGACCTCGAACTCGCCGCTGATGATCTGTTTCCACCCCTTTTGCCCCTCGAAGAGGTTATTGGGGCCCTCCATACCGTCATGGGCTAACAGGGCCGCGTAGACGGCGTTACGGGCGGCATTGGCCGACGCGATTCCCTTCCACTCGTTGATGCCGCCGGTACGGGTCACACGGAGAGCATTGTGGGGAGTTCCAGCGATGCCGATGGCGTCCCTGGTCGTCTCGACGTCAAGGTCAAGCACCTTCGCGACGCCGCAGGTCGCCGAGATGACTGTGTGGGTCACGTGATCCCATCCCTTGTCTCGAACCGGTGCATTCCAGGCGAGTTCACCCTGTATCTCGTAGGCGACACCCACACCTTCTAGCAATTCCTCGCCAGAGGCGTCGACGTACTCGCCTGCGGCGATGACTGCACCGATGTTGTCGCTGGGGTGGGGCGTCTCGCCGGGCGCGAGAAAGGAGTCCATGAAGTCGAGATAGCGCGTCAATGCCGTATTGTGCATTGCGGCGCCGACTGGCGACGCGGTCTCGCCGCGCCCCCAGAGCGTGCAGCCGTCGCCCTGGTTAGCTCGCTGGACCGTCCGATGGACGACCTCCACCGGCTCCGCTCCGAGAGCGTTGATTCCGATACCGACCGAATCGAGTACCCTCTTTTTCAGTTCCTCTCGCGTGTCCGCAGAGAACTCTTCAACAGAGACATCCTGCACGAACGTGGCAAGTTCCTCGGTCGTCGTCATACGTGGAGGTACGGCCGCATGGAGGAAGTCCCCTTTCCTCGATCTTATTCACAGGGGAGACGCTTGGATAGTGAGACGTCCCCTACAAGGACGACGCCGCACATATCCTCTCCTTGAAGTCCACAGTAGTATTCATAGATTCCCTCCTCCGAGAACTCATAGACGGCACTATCGCCAGATCGGAGAACCTGTGTTCTTAATTGCCACTGATCAGCAACATCGTGAAACTGCACACTATCGACGACGTGGGACGCCGACCCGACATTTTTCCAAACGACCGCCGTATCTGGGGATACTGTCTTCCGAACAGGATCAAAGGAGTACTCCTCCATTTTGACTGTTTCCTGTGCCATGGTTGTGTTAGACCTGTTAGAGCGGTATTTCGTTGATTAGCGCAGTCGGCCGAGCAGCTCATAGTCGTGGTCAGGAGTGTATCGCCGAAACAGTAGGCTGTTAGTCAACACGGAGACGCTGGAGAACGCCATCGCACCGGCAGCAAGCACGGGCTGGAGTAGCCCAAGCGACGCCAGCGGGAGCAACGTCGTGTTGTAACCTAACGCCCAGATGAGGTTCTGCTTGATCTTCTCGAGCGTCGCATCGGAGATACGGATCGCCTTTACCACGTCGTAGGGGTCATCACGCATCAGCGTCACGTCCGCGGCTTCGATGGCCACGTCCGTTCCCGAGCCGATCGCACACCCAACGTGTGCGACGGCGAGTGCAGGCGCGTCGTTGACGCCGTCACCGACCATCATCGCCTGTCGAGCCTCCGATTGGATAGCCTCGATCGCGTCGGACTTGTCTTCGGGGAGTACCTCGGCACGAACGTTCTCAGGGTCGATACCAACTTGCTCGGCGACTGCACGGGCGGTCCGCTCGTTGTCGCCGGTGATCATCATCACGTCGACTCCACGTTCTTGGAGCGCAATAACCGCCTCAGTCGCGCTCTCTTTGACCGTATCCGCGTCTGCGACGACGCCGACGAGGTCTCCTTCATAGGCGACCAACATCGCAGTTTTCCCCTCGTTCTCGAGGCGCTCCATCGTCTCCTCAGCGGGTGACGGATCGATCCCGCTATCCCGCAGTAGCTTACGGTTGCCGACCAACACCTCACTCTCGCTCACCGTGGCGCGGATTCCGTGCCCGGGGACGTTCTCGAAGTCGTCAGGATCAGTCACGTCGATACCGCGTTCTTCGGCCCCCTCGATGATAGCGCGGGCGAGCGGGTGTTCGCTCCCGCTCTCGGCCGTGGCAGCGAGCCGGAGTACGTCCTCCTCGGAGAGACGGTCACGTGTAGTGACCTGGCCCCCATCGGCTGCCGTGTCGCCACCATCAGTAACGGGCTGTCCGTCCGCATTGAAACCGACGACGTCGGTCAACTCCATTTCACCCTCAGTCAGCGTCCCGGTCTTATCGAAGACGACCGTGTCGACGTTCCTCGCACGTTCGAGAATGTCGCCACCTTTGAACAGGACACCATTCTGCGCGCCGATGGTCGTCCCAACCATTGTGGCTGCCGGAGTCGCCAGTCCGAGCGCACAGGGACACGCGATGAGCACCGCTGACGCGAACACGATGATCGAGAACTCGAAGACTGAAACGGTTCCACCGGCCACGGCCGGGCCGCCTGCGACCTGCCCCCACAGTGGCAGCCAGTCGACGAATCCCGCGAGTGTCTCGGGGAAAAGGAACCAGACAACCCCCCACAGGAGGGCGTTCGCGATGACCGCCGGGACGAAGTACGCGGAAATACGATCCGCGAGGTTCTGAATATCCGGCTGGCGGGACTGTGCTTCCTTGACCGTCTGGACGATCTGCTGGAGCGCAGTATCCTCGCCGACCTTCGTCGCCTCCACGACCAGCACGCCATTCTCGTTAATGGTCGACCCGACAACCTCGTCGTCTTCTTCCTTTTCCACAGGAACGGACTCGCCGGTAACCATCGATTCGTCGACGGCGGACTGGCCGTCGACGACAACGCCGTCAGTCGGAATCTTCTCACCAGGTCGGATCTTCATCTGGTCGCCGACTTCGACGTCCTCAAGTGGGATTTCCACTTCATTGCCATCTTCGTCGACGACGGTAGCTGTCTCGGCCTCCATCTCGAGCAGCTTCCGAAGGGCGTCACTGGCCTGGCCCTTCGAACGGGCTTCGAGGTAGTTCCCGAGCGTGATGAACACGAGGATGAGCGCGGCCGTATCGAAGTAAAGGCCGCCGGCGATGAGGCCGAGCAGGACGACCACGCTGTAGACGTATGCCGTGGACGATCCGAGAGCGATGAGGACGTCCATGTTGGCCTGCTTGTTCTTGACGAGCGCCTTGTAGGAATTCTTGTAGAACTGCCAACCGAGGACAGCTTGCACGGGCGTCGCGAGCAGGAACTCGATCCAGCCGAACTCGACGCCGAAGACAGTCTCTGGGAGAACCGTCCCGCCCAAGAGGAACTTCTCGACGACGAAGAACAGCAGCGGTGCCGACAGCACAGCCCCGAATAGCGTCAACCGGAGTTGCTTGCTGATTTCGGCCTGCCGTGCGGCGTCGCGGCGCTCCTGATCGGACTCATCGCTATCATTGTCATCGCGAACCGGCGTGTAGCCTGCATCCTCGATAGCGTCGTAGAGCGCCTCGCGGGAGACGTCGGCCGGATTATACTCGACCTGTGCCTCGTCGGTCGCATAGTTCGCCTTCGCGCTAATGACGCCGGGTACACTCTCGATCGCGTCCTCATTGGTCTCGGCACAGTTCGCACACGTCATGTCCGAGATGCCAATCGAGACCGTAGCGGTCTCGGCGTGATACCCCGCATCGTCGATCGCGTCGTATATCTCACCGAGCGATACCGCTTCAGAATCGTATTCGACGGTGCCCTCGTCGGTGGCGAAGTTGATATTCGCCTCTGAGACGCCGTCGAGATCATCCAGGGCATCGGTAATCGTCTGTGAGCAATTCGCACAGCTCATGCCCTGGATTTCGAGGTGTGTGGTCTGCGCACTCATTATGATATTATAGGGGCTCTCTTCTTACCCCTCTTTCTGATAGAAATGCAAAGTACGGGCTGCCCCTCTCTTTAGAATCGTAAGCGTTCACGCACCTTCTTCGAGACGGGTATACCGCTCCTCAAACTGACTCTGACAGGACGGGCAGCAGAAATGATACACCTCCCCATCAATGCGCGTGGATTCGCCTTGGCTATCGACAGTGTTGCTACATTCCGCGCAGGTGAGCGCGAACTCAGTCCCATCGAGTGACGGCCTCCATTCGACATCGTCCATCAACGTCACCGTATGACATCCTCCCCGGCGTGAACGCCGGGGTTTCCTCGCGCTGGGAGTCTCGGCTATGCCGAGTCCACGGAGGCAACTTGCGAGTTTGTGTGCTCCTCGTTGGGACAGGGAGAGCGTGATGACTCCAGCCAGTCGTGACTGTCCCACTTGAGGCACACGGGCCGTGCCATCGGCCGTGCTACCGTTTCGTGCCGCCTCAGGAACGTCTCGCTTGCAACGAGATCCGCGTGGCCTTCGAAGCCGCAAGAACACGTCAGCGTGTCCCGGTGCCGAGTCGTGTCCTCGGTCGAACCGCAGTTCGGACACGTCTGGGAGGTCCACGCTTCCGTGCGGACTTCGACGGAGATGCCATACTCTTCGGCGGTATCGGCGAGTCGTCCGACGAACCGCCGGAACGCCCAGAAGTTGTGCAGTTTGGCGTTCGTCCGAACCGACCAGTGCGTCTCGAGCACGTCGGTTAAGTCGCCGACGTACACCGTCGAAACGCCCTCGTCGTACAGTCGTTCTACGAGGTCGCGGGCGAGCGCGTCCATCGCGTGGTCGCGCCGTCGCGTCCGACGACGGTACAGTGAGTCGATCTGCTTCGAACTGTACCGCCCGTCCCGAAGCTTCGACTGGAGATCGGCAATCCGTTGCGTGGTCTCGCGGAATCGTTCGAACAGGTTGCGGCCCGCGTACAGGTACTGCTCGCCGGTCGAAACCGTACAGGCGACGATGTTGTTCGCACCGATATCCAGAGCGGCGGATTCGTCTGCCAGTGGTTGTGCCAGTCGAGAATTGTCGATAGTGACTGGCTGAAAGGCCCTGAACGTCTCGCTCACATCGTCGTAATACAGTTCCAACCGGCCCTGCTTGTCGTACTCTTTCCAGTTCGGATTGCTGCGAACCTCGAGCCGGAGGCGTTCTTGGTATCCAAGACCGTACTCCTCTTTCAGGTCTTGGCCGACGAGTATCTCGAGCCGGGAGTATTCGCCCCACTCGACCGAGTACGACGTGTTTCGGATGTACGTCCGCAGTTCGCGGCCCTCGTCTTGGTTGCCCCAGAAGCCGGGCTTGCCGTTGGCTTCGCCCTTCTCTCGGAGTGCGAAGAACGAGCGCCACGCTTCGCGGTTCTTGCGTTCGATCTGCTGAACGGTTGACGCGCCGAGCGTACCGCCGTACCGTCCGCGGTATTCGTCGATCTCCCAAACGTCGCCGTCCGGGTCGTCGAAGTTGGTTCGACGCTGGTAATTGATCTCGTTCCAGAGAGCGGCTGAAGCGTCCAACAAGCGGCGAAGTATCTCCTCGTCCTCGTCGGACTGAGGAACACTTCGAACTCGTTGGTGCGCTTCATCGCTACATCTGTGTACGAGCGCAACTAGCATAAACCTACGGGTTCTCGTAGATACCGTGTCGAACCACGTTAACATCGAAGTGCCCGACGACGAACAGTACGAGCGCATCAAACGCGTGAAAAACGAACACGGCCTGACGTGGCGTGGGATGTTGATCCACGCCGCCGACGACTTGGAGACTCCGGCCGGGGAGTAACCGGTTGTTCGCGTCGTCGAGTGACGCGATTCACGCCCGGTAAACGGCGGGACTCTCTCGCTGTTTTAGGTAGTCGACGCCATCGGTGTCGACGAGAAATCCATCGAGCCACCGGCGAACGTTCTGTACCTGTGCGCGGGCGTCCAGATTTCGCCGTCTGCGGTCACGAACACGTGTTCGACCGCCTCAGCACTCCCTATCTGATCAGTGAGGTCGTCGACATCTCCATTGGTGACGTCCACCTGGATGAACACCGGGATGCCAGCTTGAAGCTGGGATCGATCAACATCGACCGCGGTTAATAATTCCTGTCTCCTGAAGACGCGACACGCGGTCCGAGACGGCCGGTCCTGAGAGACCCACCTCGTCGGCGATCTCGCTGAACGGCCGCCGCGCATCCTCTCCCAAGAGCGTCAGAATCTCTATATCGGTTTCGTCGAGGTCTCGCATACAATGAGTTACTACATCAAGAATCCATACAGCGTCGATACTAGCTTTCACCTTCAAAGAAGTTCTGCTGCTCTACTTTGGATTGGAAGGAGAAAGTCACAAAGAATAGGCTCCCGTATCTCTATCTGTATGAGCGAGACAATTACGGTCGAAGGGATGACGTGCGGGCACTGTGAGCAGACCGTCGAAGAAGCGCTCGAAGACGTCACGGGTGTGACGGCGGCGACGGCCGACCGCGAGGCAGAGACAGTAACTGTGGAGGGTGATGCTGAAACGCAAGCGCTCGTCGAGACTGTCGACGAGGCAGGATACGAGGCATCAGCGTAAGATCGTCTGCAACTAGCGGTATTCGAGCCTTAGAAGAAGACCAATGTCGGGTATTTCATCACCAATACACGCTACCGGTCGAAGATCATTGCCGCGATGGCTCGACCAGTATACGACGTATGGGCTCTATGGACTATTCATCGGAACGATTCTGTGTCTCGCTGCGTTGTTCACGAATCCGGTTCCTGACCCGTCGTTTCCGTGGGCAAGTTTGCCGGCTTCTCTTCGTCTGCCAGTCCAGCAGCCACGAATTGAACACTGGCCGGTCACCTATACGGTCGGGATCTGGCTGTGGATCATCGGATTTCCAACACTGTTTCTGGCCGGATACAGGCGGTATGGATCAGACCTTCGGTTCGGTTCTGAGCTGTGGCTCGCTGGGCTGCCGATGCTTGCAATGCTCGGGTGGACGACCTATTGCAGGTTCTTCTGGCCCAAACTGCATCCACCGACCTGGAACGCACCATCCTACACCCTCGTCTGTTGGCTCTACTGCTCCTCGTACGATGTAATTTGGAGCAATGCAGCGTACGCCGTGGTTCTGATCGGCCTCGGCACAACACTACTCGCAGTACGACGGTCGCGACTATCACCGTATGCACTTGTCGTATTCGGGGTGTTGGCGTTCCCGCTCGGTCTACCTACGATATATGCCGGGTACCAGCGGGTGACGCGATCACCCAGGTGAATGATTCTTTGGTTGGGATCGCCGTTTATCACGCGAACGCCTCACAGCTGGTGAGCGTAATCAACTGTTCGAGCGGGAGATATTGCAAGCAGTACCTGCTATCACCCAAGATAGATCGAAACCAGTGCGAAGCCACCCACTTTTTCAGCTCTTCTGGCTTAACCTGACGCTTGTCGCGCTGATGCCTGTATTGTATGTGGCCTCATTCAATGGGGGTATCACGATCATGGTTTGAAACGCTGGCAAGTACTTACATCAAACGGAAAACACAGAGGATCACGTTGCTAATTCGGCGCACTTTTCTACTAGTCAAATTAAAGTATTAGACTAGTCTAAAGCCATGCATGGGTAACACAGTGTCCTGCTGCATTCGAGACGAACGAGACATTGCTGCGCTGGTGGAGGCCATCCGAGTATATCGATACACTCGCCGTTATACCGTAGCGATTCAGAACCGTTGGGGAATACTGAATGACAATTGAAGAGCTGTTCGTCGACCTTGTCGGAACAGATCCAGTGGTTCAGGGGCTCGCTGGTGGACTGGTCATCGCATTTTTCAACTTCGTTGGCGCATCAGTCGTCCTCGTCTGGCGGAACCCGACCGAAAAATGGCTCGATGCCGCGCTTGGATTTGCTGCTGGGGTCATGCTATCAGCGAGTTTCACGAGCTTGCTTCTCCCCGGCATTGAGTTCGCGTCCGAACCAGGATACCGCGCGCTCCAACTCGGCGGCGTCGCGCTTGCAGGTGTTGTTCCCGTACTCGTCGGGTTCTTCTTGGGCGTCGCAGTCCTCGACCGCGGTGAACGGTGGGTCCAATATGTCGGTCCCATGATCAGTAATCGACTTGTCCCCGATTCAGAAACACAGACTGACGGTGGGGAAGACAGTCACGGGCACGCCCACTTCGCTGGATCGGCAACCACTGAATCCGGTTCGGTGAACGCCCGTGTGATGTCTGTCCTGCTGTTTACGGTTGCCATCACGCTGCATAATATGCCGGAAGGACTCGCGGTCGGGGTCGGCTTCGGGAGCGGTGATGTTTCAGGGGGTATCGCGCTCATGCTCGCGATCGGGATTCAGAACATCCCGGAAGGGCTCGCAGTCTCGGTCGCGGCGATTAACGCTGGTCTCGGCCGTCGCTGGTACGCGGCGGTTGCAGGCATTCGCGCCGGCCTCGTCGAGATCCCACTCGCGCTCTTCGGCGCGTGGGCCGTCATAGTTGCCGCTCCACTACTGCCGTACGCGATGGGGTTCGCTGCTGGCGGGATGCTCTACGTCATCGGCGACGAAATCGTCCCTGCAACGCACTCACGCGGCCACGAACGAGTCGCAACACTTGGGCTGATGATCGGCGCGGCACTCATGCTCACGCTCGACGTGGTGCTCGCATAGCCTTGTTACTCCGTCTAATTTGCCTCGTCAGGCACTACTAGATTGGGATCAAAAAATGATAGATCAGTAATGTATCAGCTCATCCCGCCGAAAACGGCCGCTTCGGCGATCTGCCGTTGTTCACTCGTTGATACTACTGCAGCGATGGAGCGGGGATCGAACGAGATACCCCGACGCCGCCCATCAGTTTCTCCTCAATCTAGCAGTGCCCCTCGTCACTATGCTCGATCCATTCAAGAAGCGTGTTCTGAAACAGCTAAGCGAGAGGAGCTCAGCAGACCGCAAGCGATCGAATCCCTACTGGTACCATCCCAGCATCGGTCCACGACCCCTTCTCGTCGCGGTTGATGAATCGGCCGGCGTTCGTACCCGCCAGCACATGCCCATCGACGTCAGTCCACGCGAGAATAACCTCAGCTGGCCCACCAGGGTACGTGACGGACTCAAAGGTCTCACCTCGATCCGTTGATTCCAATAGGACCGCGTCAGCACCTCCCTCACCGCTCCACGTCCCTGGCGAACTTCGTGCCGCCGCTGCATACAATCGCCCATCAAGTGTGAAGGCCTCGCGGAAGTATCGGTGATTGAGCTCCGTGTCGAGCCGCGTCCACGACTGCCCGGCATCGCGCGTTCGGTAGAGGCCATCACCGCACGAGGCGACGTACTCGTCTGCCCCGAGGACGAGGACGTGGTGGACGTCGTCGTGGACGCCGTCACGGCGCTCGGTCCACGTCTCGCCTTGGTCCTCGCTGACGTGGACGCCGCCGACCTCGACTCCGGCAATCACGCGGTCGGGTGTTTCCGGATGCACGCCGAGACTCCTCACATGGGCTTCGTTGCGGTGACGCGGCGTATGCCACTGGTCCCGCGAGGGGAGGTCCTGAAAGCCCTCGAGTTCGCGCCACGTCTCACCGCGATCAATCGAAACGTAGAGGTGCGCAGGATGGATGCCGGCGTAGAGCCGCTCACCGTTGGGACTGGCGACAACCGAGTACACCTCCTGTGGGACGCCGAGGTCTTCCCATGTTCGCCCATCATCCATCGACCGATGCAATCCCGACTTCGTGGCTGCGAACACGCCGTCGATATCCGGAAACGTCTGTACTCGGGGTGTGTCACCGCTATCAAGCACCTGTTCGACATCGTCGACGGGAATGGATGCTGTACGAAAGACGCCGTCACGAGTACCGATGAGTACCGCCATGGTAGAAGTATGTCCGCTGCCTGATTAACCTCTGGGTCTGGGGAGTTTTGTTGTGAACCGTTCCGCGAACTCATGCTCACCGCCACTGTCTATAACCTCGAACGAGCAATCAAAGAGAGATCCCTGCGTCTTATGCGAATTCAATAGAGCATTCGAGTCGAAAAAGGAATTCGAAAAGGGATACCACGATTTCAGGTGGAGGTTGTTCCGTACAAGATGATAGGTGAGAAGTGTGTATAGAGATACCGGACGTAACCGCTACTTCCAAGTCCTGTTTCTTTTAAGAACCCCTCCCACCCCACTGTTTCCAACTTAGGGAGAAACACGTAGAAGGAATAGCGGAACCTAACACAACTAGCCTCTCATCTAGCCTCATCTAGCTGCGTTTTTCGCTAGTGCGGTTTTGGTTTTAGCGTTATTGCAATAAGTCTTTCTCTCTTTCTATAGCAACGTATAGCTGATTCCACCTGTTCTCACGGGGAGGTTGGAAATGGTGGGGGGAGTGTGTTTTATAAGTAATCCGCTGGTTGGAAGTGATGGTAGGGGGTTGAAGAGTTGGAAGACGTGGTTTTATGAGGATATCCTGTGTGGTGTTGTTACATGGGCTACTTCGACGATGATGGATTCCTTGACGAACATATCATCAAAGACCGTAGCATCCTGAAACCCGAGCACAAACCCAAGAAACTGGAAGAGCGAGACGAGGAACTCGAAGACTATGTGAAACTCCTCCGCCCTCTACTGAAGGGCTGGGATCTCGACAACATCTTTCTCTACGGCCATTCCGGTGTCGGCAAGACCGTCGCAACTCGTACTCTTCTCCCCGATTTACGGGACAAGGCAGAGGAACAGGATATCGATGTGGATATCCTCGAAATCAACTGTTCATCCGCAAATACGTCCTACCAATCGACGATCGAACTCATTAACGAGGCCCGCAATCCCGAGTATCCACTGACGACACTAAACCTGGACAAATCTGAGCTGAGTAAGACAGGCTATCCTGCTGAACAGGTCTATGATGAACTCTTTGACGACCTGAACAAGGGAGCCGAGAATATCATTCTCGTACTCGACGAGGTGAACACTCTCAGCACCGACAGCGAACTTCTCTATCAGCTCACTCGTGGACAGACAATGCACAAACTCGAGGCCGAGCTGTGTATTATCGGGATCAGTAACGACTTCAATTTCAGAGACGATCTCCCTGCACGGGTAAAGGACACGCTCTGCGAGACCGAGCTTCACTTCCCTGCATACGAGCAGGGTGATCTCATTTCGATTCTCTCGCGTCGCGCCGAGCAAGCGTTCTACGAGGGGACGACTGAAAACGGTGTCATCGAACTCTGTGCGGCTCTAGCATCTCGAGACCGTGGCTCGGCTCGCCAAGCTATCCGACTACTCCGGAAAGCTGCTGAACTCGCGGAGAACGAAGCAGTGGAGACAGAAGATAGTGACTGTATCGAGGAAGGACACGTGCGAAACGCTGAGGATATCATTGAGCGAAATCAAGTGACAACTGGCATCCGTAAACTTCCATCACATCGGAAGTACGTCTTGCTGGCGACCACAAATCTCTCTGCCCAAGGGAAAACACCCGCTCAAACAAGAGACATCTATGAGTACTACAAGTCAGTGGCGGAAGAGTTTGGACGAGACCCACTCACTCGACGTGGAGCGCACGAACATCTGCTCGAAATGTGTGATAACGGTATTCTCAAGAACGTAAACCGAGATCAGCGCGGTCGTGGGCGACCGAACAAATACAAACTTGACACACCCCTTGAAACAGTGATCGATGCATTAGAGCAAGAAGAGGACGGTGAAATCGGGGATCTGGACAATCTACGTGAAAAAGCAAACCGGCAAACCACACTCACTGAGTGACTTGGAACCAGTGGGGTGTCGTCTTTTATATACCTCGAAGCGATGGAACGGTTAGAAGCGCTGGTAACGGACCTATCCCGACGTAAGTTGGAAAACATGGGGTGTTACTGATTTAAAGGATGGAACGGTTGGTTGGGTTGGAAATGATGGTATGACGTGCGTCAGACATGAGTTGGAAGTCGCGGGGGGTGCTGGTTTAAATACTTGGAAGCCTCGGTTAGTGGCAGTATTCCCGATCACCAGCCGTGGGCAGAAGCAGGTGACGGTCAAAATGAACACGGGTTCTACGGACCAGTCAAGGATAGCATGAGCAACACGAGAGTCGAAACGACGCTTGTTGGACTTCTTCCGGACGAGGAGTACGACCAGGTCCAGGTATTCCTGACGAATCTCGCCGTCACCGACGAGATTCGTCTGGATCGCTGTTCGACGCGTCGCCAGATCAAACGCTACACTCACCGTACGGGAATAGAGAACTCCTACGGTAGGATCAAGCAGTTTGCGCCGTGGACGACCTCAAGAGAGTACGCAGTACGGTTGTTCCACTTCGGGATCGCATGCTGTTGTACGATATGTGGTTGCTGGTCGATCTGCTGGTTCAACGATCGCTCGATATCGCTGAGTTCCGCACGAAACCGCGGGTCATCGCCCCGCGGTTTCGTGGCTTCCTCAGACGGAGGTTGGTCGCATTGCTGTAAAATCCACTCTGGGTTTGCCCCTCGTGAGAGGTATTGCTGTCCAGCCCGCCGAAATTCTTGTCCGAACTGCGACTGACTGCCACTCAGCGACGTGAGTGGCAGTCGAACGCCAGTCGACCGATAGTCAGTACCTGATGTCGGCTAGGTAGCTGCTCAATGTACGGTCCGAGCGTTCGTTTGGGCCCTACTCCGGCTGTGGTGAACGGGCACCGATAAGTCTCAGGTGGGTATCTCGGAATCGGACGAGGTCGGGACAAAATAAAGCGGCGCTGAACAGTGCCGCCGCTCACGAACCGGGTGATCACAGAGGTAGCCGGGCGTCAATCAGGCGGGTCGAGACCGTAGCACTGCTTCGCCACGGTTAGGAACTGGTTTGCGTCCACGCGCGGCGCATACGTCCGATTCTCGCCGCCGATAGCGAGCTTCACGAGTAGATCGACCAGCCGCCAGACGTTGTAGAGGACGCACGCGAACACGAAGTTGAAGAACCGATAGTCGCGTTCCGTCGAGGTGGTCCGCACCATGAAATGCTTTTGCTTCTTGAAGCCGTTCTCGATGCCCCAACGATGACGATACCACCGAATCAGCCGCTCGGTCATGTGGACGAACGCCTTGCCGTCCATCTGCTGATCGTCGGCGTCAACGGCGGTTACGTAGGGATGATTCGTCTCGAATACCACGGTTTCGCCGGTGTCCACCTCTCCGTCCTGTGCTTTCTGCTTACGCTCTTCGACGTCCTCTTCGCGCTGGATGTCCGCGAGCAACCGCGAGAACGACATCCCCTCGCTCGGTTCGCCGTCCACGTCCTCGAACTCCCACTCGCCGCACAGCTCCGTTCATACTGCTGAGAGATTGTCGTCTTCATCCTCGTCGTCGGCCGAATTCGACCATCACAAAAACGCCGGCCAGAGGCCAGCGTTGAGCTCCCATCCAATGTCAATGGGTATCGACTTGGATGGGTCCGAAATCAGGTTTGACAATATGGCAATTGGCTTCATGTCGGAACGTGATTCGATTTCGAGTGCGTCGACGAGTTCGCCGAGGTCGTCGAGAACGAGAGTGTCCATGATCCGATGCCGCAGCAGTCGCTTGAGGTGGTTTCATGACGACGCAAGACTCGGACCATCGTACTGATCGATGTATTCCAGATATGGACGGGATCGACTGGGGACCAGCTCGTGAATCGCTCGAGGACGGCGAATCGTACCCCGAGTGCGGATACGAGTTTGACCATGAGGAATGGGATGTCCGTCACATCTCCGGTCCGTCTCTCGGAGAAGACTAGATCTACACGTGCCCCGGATGCGAGCAGGAAACCTGCGTGATCGGAACATGACCTCGAGCGAACAATCCGCTGAACTGATTTATCTCTTGAAATGGCAACTGCTGATATGCCAGAAGATGAATTTACAGCGGCGTGGCACATTTTGGCAGACAACTCGTTTATGTACTTTGTTGAGAGGGTCCGGAATCTTGACCCATCGAACGGGTATTCGAAAAAGGATATAGTTGATGCTGCCGGAATCTCGACGAATTAGGTTTATCGCGGAGAAGTAGATTTCACGGATCAAGCTGTTGATCTTGGTCTACTTGAGGAGTCGGAAGGGCACTTCTTCGTAAATGAGGGGAGTGAACTATTGCAGCGGCTAACTCTTCTGGATGCTGCAGTCGATAGGAGACTCGAAGAATTCGAGTCAGTTGATTCCTAAGCGGTAGATCACCCGGACTCTTCGAGCCCCTGGATTGGGCAAAGATCTGAGCGAGATTCAATCGGCACTTCTATGAGCAAATGTGTAGTACTACACATTGATGACCGACGGAATCCGAATGCGCTGCCACAAGTGCGATCACGTCTGGACGTACACTGGCTCCATGCCACGGGGCTCGTATACGAACTGTCCAAATCGCGACTGCCGGTACAAAGTCCAAATCCCGGTGGATGAATGACCTCAAATACTTCTGCTGAACGAGCCGCACAAGGTGAACAAGATGATTTAGATTCCGAAACAGAGGAGGACCAAGGTGGAACAATTGATGCGGGCGAAATGAAGTTTGCAAGCTACTTTGGCTGGATAGCTGGATATTTTATTCTGTCTGGGTCTATAGCAACTTTCATCTACGCTCTTCCGAAGTACATTGTTGGTGGAGAGCCTTCTGTCGATTTCTCTGCGACGGTGAGTTGAATGAGTGCTGATATGAACGGATGTCTCATCGCCTAAACTAAGCGTTCTGTTGACCGATCCCGACCCACGCTATCGCTACCAACAATCTGCTTCACAAGAGCGTTCATCTATTTGCGGTGGCTCGGAATTGCCCCAGCGATCGCGTCGGCTTTAGAACCTCTTGGTGGTGCAGCAGATGGAATTCTCGGCGTAATCGCTCTTTTGGCCAATTATCTACTGATGGGGTTACTTCTACTCAATGCCGAGGGTGTAAAGGAGTGGTTCGTAGAACGCGGCCTACTTTGATCAATAGCCCGGACGGATCTCGCATGGGCTCAAGGACTACCTATCACTCGGCAGCTCAAACTCCTAAAACGGAACAGCGGAGCGCCCGGCGTAGCGGGCAACGACTGATGCTGGACGGGATGATCGGATGCCGCGTGCAGTGGACGCGACAGTTGGTGGTATCCGTCGGGGGAGCATCAATCTCGCGCCTGTCACCACAATGGCTTTAGAACGCGAGTCGAAAGACAGCGCTGGCCGTCGCGTCTGCCGGTCACTCGGAGGTTGCACTGTTGCCCCTGCCGAGGCCGACCGTCACGGCGGCCGTTCTAAGCGTGGCGCCCTGCAGATTGGCGTTTATTACCGTATTACCGAAAAGAGAACTATGTTACTCGTGAGTAATAGCGTTATACCGTTTCTACTCGATATCTATCTCTTCTGGCTCTGAATCACTACTCTTCTGTTCTGGGGCCCCACCGACACTCACACAATCGAAGAATTCACTGAGTACGAATAGAAAGTCGTTGCAGGCGTCTACATACCCCATGTGGTGCCCGGCGTATTCTCCCGGACCGCACCGTTCGATGTCGTCCCAATCGGGGAAATCTCCGTAATCTTCTTCGTAGTCATTTTGGTGCTCTTCATCGCCGCCCCGAACCATCACCGAGTGGCGCGCTTCCACCTCGCCGTCGACGACGCGGAACCACCCACGACCGCCGATCGTCATTGGCTTGGAGTCGGCGACGAGACGGCCATTCGACGCCTCGAGAATCGCCCATAACTCGTCGGCGCTTTCGTACTCGAAATGCGCACCTTTCTCGCGGTCGTACTCTGCTTTGTAGCAGTCGAAGCAGTAGTACCGTTCGTCCGTGCCGGGTTCGATCTCCTCACCGGGGCCGGCAACCTGTTTCTCAGACACGACGTCGTCGTGTGCGTGCTCGATGTTCCCATAGAGGACGCGGTACGTGAGGTCGTCACCGGTAAGCGTCGTCTCACAGTGCCTGCATTCGGCCGATGCTTGCTCACTCTCGCTACTCATCGGTTCCTCCGGAGCGTTCAGTATCCGTGTGTAGTGATCGGCCAAAATGCTGAGGGCCGGATATGAATAGATAGGACGTTGTGCTGATAAACTGGGTGAATACAATGGCTGACCCCAAACGGGCCGTAGCCGTTTGTGACCGTTGTGGATCAGTGTACGCCGCAAAGGTCCTCCTATCGGGCCAAGTTCGTCCGATAGGAACGCAGAACTGTTCCTGTGGGAATAGTGAATTCCAAAGGGCCCAGTGATCAGTACCGCCTGAGTAGTTGCCGGATTCACCCATCGATCTCACCCCGCTCCCGCTCGAGTTCCCACCGCCCAACTACGTCCACGTCGACGCACGAGTGCGAGCAGATCACCTGCCCGCGGAGCACGGCGCTGCGCTCGAAGTCGAATCTCTCGTGGTATCTGAACGCCTGCCCGTCGCGGGCCTCGAAATACCACTCTCACTCACTGAGTCACTCCCGAAGCGATATCCCACGGGACAGCAACACTCCGCATGGCCGGACGGTCGGCCACTCAGGGAGAACAGACCACGGTCCTCGCATTCCACTTTCCCGATGGATCCATAGCCCTCGAGCCCCGACTGTCGCGTATGCCCGAAATCCCCGACACCGACGACCTTGAGTTACTGGATACCACCGAGGGTATTGAGTTCTACAAAGACGGCGAGAACGTCGTTATTTCAAGTGAGTCCATCCGAGCGGGAGAGGACGGCGTCAGAATCACCTACGATTCGCTGGTGAATGCTGTCGTGGAACTCCGAGACCAGTATCGAGAGGGCGAGTGACTATGCCCGAATCTCGAACCCAACGCTTCCGCGGTCGCTCGCTGCCCGATCGTGACGACTGGCAGGTCTCGACCGTGTCCCGTCGAACGACCAACACGGCGACGACCGAGTACTCGCCGGTCACGGAAACTGACGTTGCGATCGACAAGTCACATTTCTACGTGACGCTTCGCCGGGAGAGCGAGTATCGCTTTCACTCCGCCGAGTACGAGTACCTGGTCGTCGCCGATGGGGCGCTCGGCGAGCTGGATGAATGGCTCGAAGGTGGCGAGTAACTGGCCGTGCCGGAACTATCGATCCAGCTGCTACAATTTCTGGCAGTAATGGTCTCTGTGATGTTTGTCTCGATTCGGTTCGTTCACGGCCAAAACACCGACGAACCGTTCGTCAACTCACAATACATCTACTCGAGCACTGATGCGGATGGTGTCGATTATCAGGTCCATCTACCGTATTCTACGGTCTTGTTGGGTGCTGCGTTCGTCCCACTACTGCTAGCATTACTGACTCTCGTTGCGAATGTGGTTGCGTATGGGTACTGGGGACAGACATACCACTCGCTGTTTCTATTCGCAACCACACTCATGTTCGTTGGATTAACGGCACTCTCTCTATTCATCCTCTATTCACTCCCACAGTTTCGCATCTCGGTTGTGTAGGCCCGACTCTTTTTATCCGAAGCCGAGCCCAACCCCCACATGCGAACTCCAAAAGAGGACTTGCTTGTCGTCGAGGCGCTCGTCGAATACCACGTGGATCGAATGGACACCCAACCCGAACGGGGGGCTCGAGCGTAGGTGCTGGCCGGCGAGATCGCCGCGAGTCACGGGCTGGGGATTGAGGATGCGCTATCGCAGCGGGCAGAGGTATAGTGCAGCCCGATAGAATGACTTTCTCGAATGCTCCACTGCGAATACTAGGCCGACGACTGCCCGGTGATCACTGCCAAGCGGATACTCGTGTACTTCCGTGAGTCTGGAAATTCGTAGGTAGTAGTGTCGTTCTTGTATATGAGCACTAGCCAAGAGAGTTACTTCCTCCAAAGGAGTTAGGCTTGAGACAGATCACTATATTTCGGATCGTATCCTTGGTTATCAGTGAGAGTCGCCATACGAATTGCCGTGGGAGCTGACAAACGTTGAGAGCGTGGTGCTGGAACAGAATCCGCATTCGAGGGGATTTCAAGTCGTCGCGTAGGTAGGCCGCAGTCAACCCGGGAGCGAAAACCATATTATCAACCACTGTGACACATCGGCCAAGTGTACGGGGGAACAGATACAGAAATCAGTCCTAGTCCTGCAGGGACTACTGTAACGACAACTGCAACGGTTAACCCACCTGTCTCACTAGACACCTTCGACCGAGTCCCGATCCATATCACGTTTTACCATTCGGACGGAGAATCATGGACACGTGAATTCAAGAAAGGAATGCGTGCGCGTCTTCTGCTCGGCCTTTGGGACAAATTCGGTCCCTTCTACCCTGTTGAGGGCAGTACACCTGACGAGATTCTCACCGCTGGACGGAAAGCACAAGCAGCGTACTGGTATGTGATGAAATCTCACTCGCTGAGTGAGGTGGCTGGTGCACTCAGCGTACAGAAGGCGACGATTAGTGTCTATTCGAGCCAAATTAGGTGGACGTTCCAATAATGGACTCTCGCGTACGCACGTGCGTGACAATAAGGAATTCACCAGCGAGAGAGTCTTAACAGCCTGTTTACCGTCAGGCTTATATGCGGGACTATTGTGTGTTCGATTGGTTAGTGAGACGGCGAGGCGGTTTATACTGTTCTCGCCAATTCATAATTTTACGAACGCTCTCAGATAGAGCTATCCCTGTGTGTATTGGTAACTCCACCCGCGTTCATTTATATCACAGTAATTTAAATACCCTATCGGTACAAATTACGACAGGTCCGTAACGACCCCTGCCTCGCCGTCTCACTAACCACCTCGGATCCTAACGGATGCGGGACAAGACGGTCGGTGGGTTAAAAACTACGACCGGAGTCGATGCCCGCGCGAGTGGGTTTCGGTCGCAGTACGCCCGCCGTGTTTCCGGCTGTGAAGCGGTCGGACTATCACTACCTTCGGAGGTAGAAACGGTGTGCCAGCGGAGACTCCGCGTCGCCCCTGCCGAGAGGGCATCTTGGCAGTGGTATACATGAGTAACGATAACTCAAACCCGACCGACGAATCGCAGAAGAACAAGAATGCGGACAGCGGCCACAGCCTCGGCGACGAAGGTGAAGGCGTCCACGTCGTCCACATCGGCGGCGAAAAGGAGAAGTTCAACAGTGACACGGTGAGAGCCCACGAAATCATCTCGCTGGTTGAACCCGATGCCAACGAGTTCACCCTAGAAGCACGTAGCGGAAACTCTACCGTCGAAGAGTGGGGGCCTGACGATCCTGTGGACCTCACCGAAAAGCACCGGAGCCATTTCCGAGTGATGGCCCGTGGCGGGGGCAACTCGTGAGTTCAGTGAACGATACCCCTGACGGGACGCAAGCGGACCAACCCCTCGACGACGAGTGGCCGGACCTACACATTCCCGCGAACCACGAGAAGTTCAACGACAAGTTCCGAATCGGACTGCACCACCTCCAGAACCGCCTGGAAGACCCGACGGTCCGGCCGGTGGCGTTCGGCCGGAACCAGAATACGGTCTACATCACGCTCAACGAGTTTGAACTCGACGCCGACCTCTGGGAGGAGGACGCGACGGACGTTTATATGAACGTCCCCGTGAACTTCGGAACCGGGATTCCCTATGGGTTCGTCACGCACCCGCCCGTGAACCGCACAGACGGTAAGCCAGTGAGCCGTCAGCATCGCGGGAGACCCGATGCTCAACCGCTGGCGGACGCACTCGGCGTATCCAATAGTGCCATCTCGTGGTGGTCCTACAAGTGGAAGGGTATGACCGTCAACGACGGCGCGGACATGAGCAAGGGCATCGGCATCATCCACCGCCGTCTCTCGGAGAAGGAGGGCCATAACGCATGAGTGGTGACGATTCGACCGCGAACGGAGGTGACGGCACATCCACCTTCGGGGGTAACTACACAAACGATGAGGATGGCGAAGCCGTTTCCGACAAGACCGGCACTGAAGATGAAACCCGGAAATCAGAACCCGACCGACTCACCGCATTACATGACTGTGAAACGGTGAACGCAACAGTCGGCGCTAATGAAGTCCACCTGTCGATGACCCGTGAGCGATGCCGGGAACTCCGAGGGATTCTATACCCGCACCCCGAGCATCCCCACGCCGAACTCGGCGAACGTGGTGTCATCGGAATCATCATGCCGAGTACAGGCCGCAATCGAACCACATTCATCCTCCGCGAACTCGTTATCCCCGACCCAGAGTTTGAGGTCGGAGATCGCGGCGATGATGATCCGTGCGATATCTACGAGGAAGGAACCGGGTTCGACAAACGGTTTTGGTTCGACACCTCCTACCGGAGCCGAGCGACCGATAAGGCGGCCGCACTCGAATCGGACCGAGCTGGTCTCGTGTACTTCCACACCCATGGACCGGGAGTCGGTGTCGAACCGAGTCAACCCGACATCGATGGGGCTGAACGTGATTACCGACTTCACTGCCGACACTTTCACGATGACAGCCCTATGCTGAAGGCCATCGTCTCGGCAAGTAGCGGTACAATTGACCGGACTGACGAGGAAGCTTACCTTCCGGAAGCCGACCAGCTTCGCTGGCATGTCCGTTCGTTCCGGCCGGACGAGCCTGACGAACCCGTACGCGCTGGTGCAGTTCGGGTTGTTGGTCCGCGCATCGAAAAGCACCCGACTGATATCCTCCCTGACGGGCCAGCAGGTGCCGGAGGGAAACCCCAATATGCCGCGCAGAACTCTACAGAGCAACTGTGGGGCGAACCCGGTCAGCAAATTCTTGCAGGCCTCCGAGTCGGCCTCGTCGGCTGTGGCGGCGTCGGGTCGATACTCTCTGAACACATCGCTCGTCTCGGCGCTGGCGAGATGGTCGTTGCTGACTTCGACAATATCGAGTATGGGAACTTGAACCGAGCGCAAGGAGCAACCGAAACGGACGCTCGACTCGAACGCTCGAAGGCCGAAGTCGCAGGCGCACTCGCCATGAAAAGCGCGACCGTGGACGACTTCGAGGTCCGCGTCATTGAAGGGAGCGTTATCGAGGAAGATCCTGAGGACGCTGTAATCCCAGCCCTCCTTGACTGCGACATCATCGTCAACGCAGCAGATAACGCATGGGCGCGGACCGTCCTCGACGACCTCTCCTACGCACACCTCATTCCCGTCATTACAGGTGGCACCATTCTTCGGATGGACGACAGTGAGACGCTATCCCAGAGCGCAAAATCGGAAGTGATGGTTACTGGACCAGGTCATGTCTGCATGGAGTGCGCGTACGTCTACAATCAGGACGACGTATCGACTGCCATGCGTCCGCCTGATGTTCGAGGCGACGCCGCCTACGTCCGAGGTGGCGTGGACCTAAATGACCAATCTCGCGCCCCGTCGGTCATAGGGGCGAACGCGACGGTTGCCGGAATGATAGAGTACCGGCTAAAGGGACTTGCCCTCGGTGTCACCGAACGCGTCGTTGGCGTTCAACGACACTTCCCCCGTACCGGGTTAATGGAGTGGGGTCCGACAGATGAGTGCAAGGACTCGTGTGGACGGGCCGAGAGTGACCATCTTGGGATAGGCGATGCGTTCGACCTCCCAACAGGGACTGACCCAGATCTCGCGTACCACCGCGAATCCTAGGACCTTTTCCGACATTCGAATTTTTCGAGGTGGGGTTGTAGTAGAACTCGAGTATCAGACTGAAATCGGAGCGTTCGCTGGCGGCGAGGCAGACTGAGACCTGAAGACAGAACCCTATTCTCTCTTTTTGCGTCCGAACAATTGGTCTATGTCGATTTCCAGCGTTTCCCACCCCTTCTGAAGCACCCAGATAAGAAAAGCGAACACAATCGCGATGTACGACACGAGAATGGACGTTAGCCCCACAGATAGGATCTGTGTAGTCGAAAAGGGCGACGAAACGGTCCCGATTGATTGAAGCGAGCCAAACCAGACAATCATTCCCGAGATTGTAGCAGCAAAGATCCCTATTGAAAGTATCTGAATATGTGGTTGTCCTATGAACTCTTGGATGGTCGGATCGCTATTATCTCCTTCAACTCTCACGTCTGATGGGATCGGCCAATCTGATTCTTCTCGATCGAGCCAGTAGATGATCCCATTATTGACTGACTCTTGATCGATGACACCGAGTTCTTCCATCTCAGAGAGGCGCTCTCTAATAGTATCCCTGTCGAACTCGCCGTCAAGTTCGGCCTTTATCCGTCGGATCGGGTAGTAGGGACGATCTCCATGATATAGCACCTTGGCGACATGGCGTTGTTGGAGTTCGCGATTATTGTCGAGTTCAAGGGGTTCTTGCACCCATTCTGGAAGGTCCGAATTCATCGTTCTGTATTCACCGAACCCCTTTCGGCAATTGCCGAATGGCGTTCTTTGATTTGCGAATGTCTGTTTTCATGACTGAATAAAGTAGCTGTCGGCAGTCGGAACAGGTGATGCTCACAACGCATCAACATCGAAAACTGGAGGGACCATACTATGAGTGAAATCGCAGCGATGGTTCTCGGGGGTCTTGTAAGCGTGCTCTGCCTTCTCTCTTGGTCACTGGTCACGGATGCTGTGCCTGGCCATGTGGGCCTTCGAGGGACCCTATTCGGTCTAATAATCGCACTGATAGCTGGGTTTACTGTTTACCTCACCTTCGCAGGGCAGAGGTAGCAGGTAGACCAACAACCCCTTCGTTTCGTGTACGGTCTCCAGAGTGTGTCTGACGTTGGTTTTCGGCCGATTCATATCTAGCGGAAGTGGGTACAGATTCGTATAGCACTATACGATTCATCGGATTGTCGCCACCTACCGTCAGTATACGGTGTATCTTGGTTGTCCACTCCGGACAACCCAGTACACGATAGCTTTTAGTGACTGTCACGAATACAGAGAAGTACGAAAATGACGGTCTTAGAATGCACCCAACCCGGAGCATACGGACTTCTCGAGTGGGGAAACGATGAACGACCAATCTGAGGAACCAATTATGCAGGACGGGGGGAAGTGATATGGTTGATCTGAACGACTTCGGTGCTGGTGTTGATCATGACCCGGGCCCCGAAGACGGCCTCCGGCTTGAATTGTCGAACTGGATTCGCTCAGACGATATTGACGTATATTGGGACCGCGACCACGACTTCGGATGGGGTACGTTCGACATCAACCAACGCCACCGGCCAGACATGGTAGTCGACGGCCCGGCGAGAACGTACGCTATAGAGGTCAAAATTGGCGAAGACAGCGCGAAAGTCCATGACGGTATGATGCAACTAGTCAAATATTGGCGTAGTTACGTCGATGGCGACGATGTGTACCGCGCCGATGGAAAGCGTCTGAATATAGATGCTTTCCTGATTGCCAGCAAGCACAGTCCCTATGGCCGCTTATACAGCAAGCGCGGCGGTGGCGAATCGATGGGTGATGGTACTGGTAGTCGTCAGAATGCAGTAGAAATCGGCGAAATACCGAAAAAGGAGTTTATCGCAACCGAACGCGCCATCCGCGTTATGTGGCGACTGACCAAGGAACAGCGCCCTGACGCTACCTGCGGCATTGGGGCTCTGTTGTCCAGTAAATTAGACGGGGACGCGGGTGGGGTAGAACACACCACTCCCGGCGCACAGTACAAATCCCACGGCGGACAGCAACCAGATGGTTGGTCTAATCCTCGATATCAGTGGTGGGAATACATCCCGTTTTACGAGCGAGGTGAAGCATGAAATCTGGCGGGGGTAGCTCGGACCAATGAACCGACAAGACCGAATCCGCTGGTCGCACAAATCCCTCGAGGAACTCCAGTCGTTTTGGAACAAAGAAATAGAACCGGAGCTGCGACGCGCCGGTCACGATCTCGACGAACGACCGACCTACCAGGATCTCCTCGAGGTAGGATACGGCGGGCTACAGGATGCACTCCGCGAACAGCACGATACGACGCTTTCGGAGTTCTGCCGGTCGGTCGGCTACTTTGAAGCCGATGATTCGGACGCCTACCCGTGGGGTATCGACGCCGAAACCACCGTCGACGAACTCGAGTCCTACGTCCGAACGCTCGACCGGCGGCGGAACCTCGCCGAAAGCACGGTCACGACGAAACGCTCGCGACTCGCTACCTACGCGAGACTCTATCGCGACGTCCACGGCCAGGCCGACCTCGTCGATCGCCTCGCCGACCTCGCACACCAAGCCGACGAGATTGAACACGTCCTCGCGGTGTTCGACGAACTCGACCGGGACCTCGAGAGCGCCGAGTCAAAGCTTCGATACCTCGGTGACGTCTCGCAGTTCTACGAGCACCTCCAGCGCCGCGGGAAGGCCGCGTACAACCCCGCGGATACGATCGACATGGAGTATGGATGGGAACGAACGGAACCCGATAACGCTGCCCTCTCGAGCGAGCAAGTCCGGCGGCTGTACGACGCCGTCGAGACACCTGACGAGGAGCTACTGGTACTCGCGCTGTGTGGGTGGGGCCTTCGACGCAACGAAGTCGCAGCGTTGCACGTTTCCCAGCTCGTCCTCGAGGGCGACGACCCGCACATCTATTTCGAGGAACGAAAGAACGGGCCGGGGACGGTCGCGTTGATCTACGGCCGCGGGACGCTGGCGGATCGGATCGACGCCCTCGGTGGTCGTGACCGAGGGTGGACGGGCTATCTGTTCCCCTCGAGGCAAGCCGAAAGCGGCCACGTCGTCGGTGAGACGATACAGGCCCGATTTCAGCGCGTCGCCGACCGTGCGGGTGTCCGTGTTCGTGGGGAGATGCCGACCTCGAAAATGGGCCGGCGCTTCTGGTATACGACGTATCTCGGCTCGCAAACACAGTTACTCGAGAATCTGGATGCAATCGCTGAAGACCAGGGGAGTTCGGACGCCAATGTCGTATTGAAAAACTACCTCTCGGAAGGTGAACGGCGGAAGTATCGGCGCGAGTACATGCGCGAGCGGTTAGCTGAGGCGTTTGGGGTGCAGTAATCGAGTTCCCGCTCGCGGTTGCTGTCTCCTATTACGCCGGAGATCGCGGAAAACATGGTGAGGTCGTCCGAGGATACGTGGCGTGCGATCTGACTGATCGCACGCCCAAGCAGGCCGAACAACTCTATCGAAAGCGCTCAGCCATTGAAACAAGCTACCGGGTGTTTCGCCAAGCACGAGCGATAACGCCGATCCAAGGACCTGTCGTCCGGTTTACGTTCGTGCTGGTTGGATTTCTGATGGAGAACCTCTGGCTCGTGCTGCGCTGGGCGGTCGTCGCCCGCCCACGGCGGGGCGGGCGCGACCTCCCTGAGGAATTCACGTTCAAGACCTTCTGTGACTGGATCAGACACGCATTGGAGGAGGAGTTAGAACGGAGCTGGGAGATTGAGATGAACGGTGTAGGTGTGCCCGAAGCGTACGCGCCGCTGTCCGGACACGCTCCCCCCGAGTTCTTAAGGGGGGTTGCGACGGTCGTTTTCTTGGCTGCTTTTGGTCATGTCCTCTCTTACGACGTACAGAAATATATATCAAATAGGTCGGAAGTATACTCTCCGGGAGTCTGTCCGTGTGTACTGGAACACCGAAAGATCTCCCATAAATGTCTGTGTGTGCCGAAACACTCGATTGTTACCAGTTTCAGAAGACAAGCTTCTGACGCGCCTTTTCCCGTGAATACCTCTGATGTTTGTGTGTACCAGATAACTCAAAACATTCGGAATATATGGGAGGCTCAAGAGTTCTGTAATACGAAATTATAAGTGTGACTCCTACACATAGGGAAGTGTGACGGTATTCCAAACCTACCAAAATACGCGGCACATGCGAGACACAATCACTATTGGTAGGGTTGGGACATCTGCAACTTCCAACCAATCAATGGTGAAAAAATAATGGCAGAAGATATTCAGGGACTACCTGGTGTAGTCACGGCGCTGCAGAAGGGTGGAGTAACGAAAACGTCCCTCGGCCTCAATGTTGCTGATCGAATTGCAGCTCAAGACAACGAGGTCGTGATGATCGATCTGGATCACGATTGCCACTTGACGAGCCTACTGCTCAATGATGAGACGGAGGAGAAGGTACTCAACGATGACGATTCTCATGTCGGGAAGGCGATGTTCGGTGATGTCGATCCAGAGGACCTCTTGATCGAAACAGAATTCGGCATCCATCTGCTCCCGAGCACGAACATAATGGGCGAGGTCGTTGACCGAATGAAGAATACGACGTATGGGGTGAATAAGCTCCGTAACGAAGTCATTGCGCCGCTTTACGAGAAGGGCTACGACTACTTCTTGATCGATCCACCAGGCGGGGAAGGACAGATGCTTGATGCTGCATTTGTAGCTGTTCAAAGAACGATCATCCCCATCACACCCGAAGCAGGGACAGTAAACGGTCTGGCGCGACTTCTTGAACGGACGGTGTCCCCCCTCCGGGACGAGGGCAATATCCCAATCGAGATCGTTGCGATCACACCGAACCGAATGCAGGAGACGATCAGTCGGGATAGTAGTGAACAGCAGATCGCCAGGGATCTAAACGAGTCTTTCCGCGAACACCTGCCAGACTACGCGAAGGTCGACCTCGAAGTTTTCGAAACGATCGATGAACTGGGTGAGCGACTGACGGAGATTCCGAAACCTGGGCTTCGGGAACGAAAGTCGATCAATGACGCCTTCAAAAATGGTCTGCCAGTCGCTCAGTATGACCAAGAGTGTGACCAGATCGAACACTTCGACACGCTTGCTGAGCTAGTGATCGAATCCTGTGAGGCGGAACAAGAACAGGAAGAGGTGGCTACGCATGGGTGAGCGAGACCTCGCAGGCCTTAGTGATAGCCTCGCGAATCCGGGTCAGACCGAACCTGATGAAGATGAGGACTCTGCTGAGTCAGAACAGCAGTTAATGCAGTCGGAAGAAACCAGTGCTGTAGAAGATTCGGGCTCGGTGCAGTCGGAAAGCAGTCAGGAACAGATTGACGCTACTGGTGACGCAGGTTCGGCTGGTGCGCCACAGTCTTCGGATCCGTCTCGGTGTCAGGAGA
The DNA here is from genome assembly GCF_028618695.1 of Natrinema soli. Next base: position 74,918 of record NZ_JAQIVI010000091.1, read on the forward strand.
TCACTCGAGAGGGAACCCAGTGTGACCATGAAGCTCAGCCGGGCAGTAAGTACTGTAAAAAGCACCAGCCGGACAAATTCGGCAATCGATCTGGCCAGTTCCAGCGAAAGCAGTGGAATCTTCTGCCTGAAGTCAGTGAGGCCCTTTTCGAGGATAGTGTTACATCTGACTCGCTTTACATCGACGTCCAGAAAGAGTTGGGCGAGAACTTCCAGAAGAAGTCGGTCGAGAACAAGATGGGGGAATTCCTCCTAGCGAATCAGGCGGAATTCATCGAGTTCATGGCTCAAGAATTCGACACTCAAGAGTAGTCAATACGCGATCTTCTGTTCTGCTTTGTTCGAAGGATTCGTTCCTATCGATACATTCGATACTCACAGAAGATCTGTATGTCCCATGTCTTTGGCTTGTTGCTAGTACCGAACTCGAGGCCATCCACAGCATCTGTTTGAGTTGTTCGAAAAACCTGCGCATCTGGGTAGATTTAATAATATAAGTATTCCACACTTCAGAGTGTAATGGAGGATCTGTGTGTTCCAGAACTACTGAAATATCGATATATGCGAGTATCATTCCTATTGGTTTGTGCGCCCCTATAGTTCTGAAACATCTGAATGTTCTCTGTGTATCAGTACATTCAGAATGGCTAAAACTAGATGTGTGTAGTGGATCAGAGACTAACCGCCACACCTGTTTTCTGTGTATACTGACATACACAATATATTCGGAATGTTTGGATCTTGTGTGTATCGACAGGTGTGGGATTCTGTGTATATTGAACGTTCCGTATCTTTTGGAACTTCTTGACTTCAAATGGGAGCGGAGGGCCATCGATAGTCTCGGAGCTTCTGGAATATTTGTGTGTATCGAAATGTTCGAAACGTCTGGAACATTCGTATGTAAAATAATTGGCAGGATGTGGCTGTAGCGGGTCTTCTGTGTGTATCGGACTAGGCAAACCTTCTCGGGTTTAGGGGGAGGCGGTACGATTAGTAGCTAGGGCTTCTGGATCGCTTGTACTGTGTGTATCGATACGTTCGAATCATCCGAATTGTTCGATGCTCTCGGATTGTTCCTAGATGGGGCTCAAACACCTACGGAACACCGTTCCACGAGAAGCACCTCACCGCAGGAGAGGTGCTTCTCGCGTTCACTCTCTATGCCGATACGTTGCTCAGCATCAACCAGATCGCACCGTTCCTCGATCGTACATACAGAACGGTTCACACAGTGATTCGGGAGGTGGAAGCCGCGGTTCAGCGCGGCTTCCCCGTCGTCTGGAGCTTCTCGACCGGACCATCGATGGACCGACACAAGTCGACGAATCAGGCAAAGTCTGTTCGGGCTACAAAGGACAAGAACCGCCGCGGAACAGCCGTTCCCGCGGCGGCTTGTCTCAATCTGGCCGCTCTCGCTGGCGAGGCCGCCACGGTGATCAGCTGACGCTCGTCGCGGCGTGCCGTGACTCGCTTCGTGTGATCCGTAGACAATGTGGAATCGACTACCAAGGTGATCTTGAATCTGTGATTCAGGAGGCTGAAGACCTCTCCCAGCGGCTGGGAGAGGTCTGGACCGACGGACTACAAGCGTGCCGAGAGATGGACCGTGACCATCGAACGGTCGTACACAAGGAGACGTACGTATCGCCTGACGGAGTTCATATTAACCAGGCTGAGTGCCTGTTTTCGCTCGTTCAGCCGTGGCTGCGGAAGTTCCGCGGCCTGTCCAAGCAGGGCTTGGAACAGGCCGCTCACACTTTCGGCATCGTTCGGTCACTCACTCTCGCTGGCGGATCCGTCGAGAAAGCCATTGATTGTCTCGTTATCGGGGCGTTCCGCAATTCTACATAAGAGCGGCTGCTATTAACCAACGACGACGAGACGATGATTGTGTTGGTTAACGTGGGTGCTTACTCCTGGTCTTCTTGTAACTCAGCTGCCTTCCACGACGAGAACCCGTTTCTTGGCCCCCTCTCTAACTGTATTGTACCGATATCATTGTTACCGTAATGGTCTTGCCACCGGAGCGTGTAGCACACAGATATGGAGCGAAAAACGATTGCGGTCACCGGGATGTCCTGCAACGGCTGTGAGCAGAACGTCGAGAACGCGCTCAAAACTGTCGAGGGTGTCACTCGCGTCGAGGCCGACCACGAGGGAGATTCTGTGGAGATCGTCGTCGACGAGGACACCGCAGACGACGACCTCACTACAGCGATTCGAGACGCTGGCTACGACGTCACGGCCTAGACGGTTGCCTCATCCTCCTGTCCAATTGCTGTGTTTTCCCCATCAACGGTGAAGTCGGTGTTGACGCCTTCGCCGGCGAGTAGTTGGCCACCGAAACTGTTGGCGAGGACGGCCGTTACTGACAGTACCATCGCGATCATCGCGAACACCGGATGGACCAGTCCGGTCGTCGCGGCGGCGACGCCGACGCCGTTGAACGTGAACGCCGCTAGCAGGTTCTGACGCGTCTTCCGGTAGCTTTCCGTCCCGATTTCGAAGGCGTCCATCACACCGCCGAGGCGGTCGCCCATCAGGACAATGTCCGCGCTCTCGATGGCAATGTCGGTGCCTGCACCGATGGCGATCCCAATATCGGCTTGCGTGAGGGCAGGCGCGTCGTTGATCCCGTCACCAACCATCGCTACACGATGCCCTTCATATTGGAGACGGCCGATCTTGTCACGCTTCTCGTCCGGCAGGACGTCGGCCATTACCTGGTCGATGCCTACTTCAGCCGCGACCGCCTCAGCGGTGCGCTCGTTGTCTCCGGTGATCATTACCGGGGTAATCCCCGCATCGATCATCCGCTCGATTGTCGCTGCGGCGTCGGCCTTGATCTCGTCGCCAATTCCGACGAGGCCGACGAGAGTACCATCACGAGCGATGCCCGATACAGTGAGGCCCCGATGCTGGAGGCGCTCAATCTCGTCGGTGGCCGCTGAGAGGTCGATGCCCTCTGTCGTAAGCCAATCTGGCTTGCCGACCCGCACATCATCCCCGTCGACTGTCGCCGTCACACCCTTGCCGGTCACCGACTCGAACGATTTGGGATCTGCATACTCAACGCCGCGTTCGTCGGCGTCCTCGAGGATAGCGTCGGCGAGGGGATGTTCGCTGAACGCCTCCGCGCCTGCCGCCGTCGCGACCACCTCACTTTCGTCACTCTCGAGCGCCACGACCTCGGAGACTGCGGGCGTCCCAACCGTGATGGTCCCCGTCTTGTCGAGGACGACGTGGTCGACGTCCGGGAAAATCTGGAAGGCGTCGCTACTACGCATCAGGATGCCCCGATTCGCGGCCTTGCCGCCGCCACGAATCAGGGCCAGCGGTGTCGCCATGCCGAGCGCACACGGATACCCGAGGACGAGGACCGCGAGCGCAGCGAAGGCTCCGGTCTGTACCTGTGGGCCCGTGCCGAGGATCGTGCCGGGGACCACTGCTGGCACGAGAATCCAGAGCAGGAACGAGAGGACGGCGATCGTCAGCACGCCGGGGACGAAGTACTTGAGAACGCGATCGGCGAGCTGGATAATGCCGGGCTTCATCGCGCGCGCTTGCTCGATTTCACGGGCCACCTGATTCAGGAACGCATCCTCACCGGTGGCGGTTACTTCAATCAGAAGCGTCCCGGTCTCGTTGATGCTCCCGCCGATCACCTCGCCGCCCGACTGTTTCTCTTCGGGGATAGACTCGCCAGTCGCGACCGACTCATCGACGGTCGATTCCCCATCGACGACCGCGCCGTCGATGGGGATTGTCTCGCCGGGTTTGACGCGCACGTGGTCACCGACTTCGAGGTCGTCGATAGCGACTTCTTTGACAGCACCGTCGTCGGTGACGTGACGGGCGGTGTCCGGCCGAAGGTCGAGCAGGCTCTGTACTGCCTGGGATGCCCGCGTTCGGACGAGGAGACTGGTGTATTCTGAGAGGATGTGATAGGTGGTGATGAAGACGGAGACGGCGAAGAAGTGGACAGTCGGGAACTCGGGGAAGACGAACAGGCCGAGAAAGCCCCCAAAGAGGCCCGCGAACGCACCGGCCTCCAGCAGGACGTGCTGGTTGAAGATGCGCCTTCGAAGGCTGTTGTATGCCTTCTCGAGGATGTAGCGGCCAGGGCCGAACATCGTGCCGAGTGCGAGGCCGAGGGTAACGAGATCCATCGCGAGCGATGTCGATTCGAATCGCCCCAGCACGAAGATCATCCACAGCATCAATCCGGCGGTAGCGATAGATGCGCTGCCGGCGAGCAAGAGTCGACGTTTCCCGTTGGTGAGTTCTGCCTGCTGTTCCTCAAATCGCTTCTCTTTGTCCGGGTCACGGATCGTGTACCCGAGGTCGCGGAGCGTATCCTTCAATTCAACCTCGCTCAGCGTCTCGTCGTCGTAGCGAACGAGCACCTCTTCGTGGGCGAGGCTCACGTCGACGTCTTCGACGCCGTCGGTTCGGCTGTATGCCTTCTTGATACTCTCGGCGCAGAACGAGCAGGACATCCCCCCGACGTTGAATTGGTTCTGTGTCGTTCCCATTGTGGTTGTAGACTGCTGCGCGACGGTGAAAACCATTACGACGAATATTATAGCGGTGTTCTATTCATTATACCACTACTGGCTGAATGGCGTTACTCTTACTGTCACCGTGCGTCTATACACTCCCAAGAAAATGGCTCTACTCGAATCTGACGTTCCGATCCGTGAGGTTGTGACGACGGATCCGGAGAAGGCGAAAGCACTGGAGAACGACGTACGAGCGAAGATCATCGATATGCTCACTATGGAAGAGATGACGATCGAGGAGATTCACGATGAGCTGGGACGCCGAGGCGAAGAGAAGGCCGAAACGACGGTGCGCCATCACGTAAACGTCCTGAAGGACGCAGGGGTGGTCGAAATAGCGCGACTGGAGGAAGCTGGCGGTGGCACGCGGAAATACTACAAATCGAACACCCGCATCTTCTCCTATGATCTCCCAAAGGACGCTGAGGAGACGCTCACTGGGGCGCAGGAAACGGCGACAGCGGAGCTAACGAACCTCGTAGAAACGCTCTATGAGGGACACGGCGACGACATCGAAGCGGTTGCACGGGAGATGAAGCCGTGCGAGTACTGTGCAACACAGCACTACGAAGAATTCCTCATCCGCGAACTGCTGAACCGGGCGCTCATCGAGCTACACGAGGTCCCCCAGAGGGACTAGCTGTACTTGAAGATCACTCAAGTGAAAGTCACAGATGGCAAGTCACGAATAGGTACTAGAACACGCCAGCGATAAATCCGAGTCCCATAACGATGAGAACGGTCGCCGAGAACAGCGTCTATCGACTATTCTTGGTCACGTTTCCATGCGTCTAATCCGCCATCAAGGGCGCTCGCGTCTTTACCTTGGTCTTGGAGTTGATGGGCTGTTTCCGTTGAGGCGACACCTGCGTCACAAACCATGACAAGGTCCTCATCGTCCGGGAGGTCGTCCAACTCGGCGAGGGCTTCCTCAACATCCCCTGAAAGAAGTGCCTCTCGGATGGGACGATTCTGGCTCCCCTCGATATGGTCTTCCTCGTAGTCGTCTTCCGGCCGAATATCGACGACACACACGTCCTCGCCGTTCTTCAACTGTTCCCGAAGTGTTTCGGGGTTAATCGTCGTCATCAAGGTTATCTTCCGTATCGAGGTTCATGTGGACTGTGATTCAAACGACGGGACTAATCTGCTCAAAACAAATGGTGTGATATGAGCCGTTTCCAGAATACACGTCAACCGGATTGGGACTGGTGGGAAGAACTGTGGTCGAATCCGAAGGACGTGCTCCGAACATTGGGACTGTCATCCGGTCAGTCTGTTGGGGATATTGGGTCGGGGAACGGCTATTTCACATTTCCCGCCGCTGAACTGGTCGATGGTGCGCCGGTTTACGCAATTGACGTTGATGAGGAGTTATTGGCCGAACTCTCGGCGACCGCTAACACGCGAGGACTTGCAAACATCAACAATATCCACGGTGACGCTCGGAACCTAACCGACGTACTTCCCGAGCCTGTTGACGTGGTGTTGATTGCGAATACCTTCCACGGCGTTGAAGACAAAGTTGGATTTACAAAACAGGCGCATCAATCACTACGTCCCAACGGACGGTTCATTATCGTAAATTGGCGTGCCCTGTCGAAAGAGGAAACAACCGTTGATGGAACAGCACGCGGCCCGCCGGAGGAACTACGCATGTCGGTCAGCGAAACGCACGAAATCATGGCAGAGACGTTTGAGGATATTCAAGAAATTGACCTGCCGCCGTACCATTACGCGCTCATCGGGGAACGATAGGCGGGTCTTCTGAATTGGTCAATCTACGCTCTGCATCGAACACCGATACCAGCAAAGTCGTGTGACCGATACGCGCACTGTATCTTTCATTCCGTTCAGAAAATCATCTGAAGCTGATAAGAATCCCAGCCGACAGTTCGCACATCTACTGTATAGCTGTCTTATACCAAACGAGACGAAATATTCCCTACTGATCTGCTTCAGGTTCCGGCCCGTATCGGGGCGTTCCACACACCTGGCACTCCCACATTGGCTGACCGGTCCACTCATTGTCAGGGACAGCTTCGAATTCGCAGAATCGATGTGCGGTCTCCCGGTTGCACTCCCGACACTCGAGGTACTTCCTGTTCGGGCTCTCGCGTCCCGGGCTCTCGGTACTGGTATCCTTGATGGATTGCTGGAGCGCAATCGCTGGCACCAGCCAGACGGCGTCGTCTGCGTCCTCATGAAGGGTCTCAAGACAAGTCTCATCGCGAATCCCGCTCCCGGTTTCGTCGTAGAGGAACGTCGCGCGCTCGACGTCGTGACGAGATTGGGTCGTGTTTCGCCACGTCGTCCGCTCATGGGCCGCCGCGAGCAGCTGTTCGCCGCACTCCGATGAAACCCGTGCTGCCGAGGGAAGCGCGGGCCACTGGTCGGCAAGCTGTGCTGCAGGCTCCTCGTGGAGCTCGTAGATGCTGGGTACGCTTTCGAACGCGCCTCAGGCCTCTTGGCGCCGATAGACCCATACATCGGTAGCAGGTACTGAAACAGGGGCCAGGCACTGGGAATATTAACCAACGGTTTGGGACTCCTCTCGGAATCGTTGGTTAAGGCCAACTCACTACCGCAGAACTGCAGAAGAGGGCGCAAACCCGAGATAGAGACAGGATCTATCTCCGACGAGCGGCTACGCTGCGTACGGTGACGTAGTCCCCACCGTTGTGGTGCTCAGGATCGAGCCGAGCATACGCGTCTGCAGTAGCGCGTAGTTCAGTGAGTGACCTTGTTGAGCGTCAGTAGGTCGGGAAGTCGTTCGTCGATCTTTCTGAGGGTCTGATCGGCCTCAAGGAGTGCCTCATGCAGATCGTCGACGGGAATCTGACCACCATCCACGGCGCCACGTTCTGGGTGATACCCCTGATCACCGTACTCCGAGTCGGGAACCGGATCATCGACACCGAGAGCTTGGTCGAACTCAGGGACGTCCTGTGGATCGGGCTCGTCTGGTGTCATCGGTCGAGTACCTCGACGTTGGGATTCGCACCGGCTGGACCAGCGACCGCTTTCGCACGTTCGAGCTCGCGGAGCTCTCGCTGGGCCTGCCGCTCTAGGGCATCTGCCCGACGACAGCGGTCGATTCTCCCGTTGTCGACGACATCGTCGTCATCGATCGTGAAGCGCTTGCCACGGTGGTCGATCTGCTCGAGCATCAGCACGCATCCCTCCTGAGCCATGTCTTGAGCGTCCGCTTGCAGGTGTTCGTACCGGACCTCACAGCTGTCTGAACAGAACCGGCCAGCGTATCCAGCCCGCTCACGAGTGAGTGCTGAACAATACGGCATTCGGCACACGTTGCAGTCGGTCATCTGGCGATACCTCGGTTCAGAAACCACGCCGTCTCAGTGTCTAGTGACACGGTTGCTACGTTGATTGTTCGCATGGGTTTCTGCGGTGGGCTTCATTGAGCCCCGCACCCTTTCAGGGGGTTATAAACTCACCAGGTACAGTGCTATCGCGCGCCGTTTGTCGAATCTCTTGCTCTGGATCACGGCCGTGACATGGTGTTCTCCATCAATAACAGCACCAAATCAGCGTCGCGGAGATAGAAGAATCTGAGGCGTTCTCATGACCGTCGAACTGGTGAATGACTCCCCGCTACAATGTCGGCAGAAGAGCTATTGCTTAGCCGGGATACACAGGTCTGATTGAGACGACTAATTCGTAGTCGGTTGCTTCTGAGTGTTAGCATGGGCACAAGATAGTGATGACGCCTCTAAAATAGCTTCTCGGGCAGACACTATCAGTGTATCATAGAATGACATGTTCACTATTCGTATCAATATATCGAACGCCCATCTCGACAACTTATCACCCTCGCAGTGAGTGCTCTGCTACGTTACGCTTTCCTGCCATCTTGGCGTATTCTCTGTCGGGTTACGACTAAGCGAGCTGGGCGTATACCCAAATCAGTTACGGTGAGAGGGGGTTTTCTCTGTTGTTACTGCGCTGTTGGTCACTGAGCAGTTGTGTGAGTATGGATTTGATGTGTTCTGGATTGGGCACATCTCGAAACGTGATGTCTTCCGTACTCGTCCCGGCAGTGTATACGCGCACATCGCCAAACGAGAGTACTCGCTCGAGGATCGTTTGCTCGTAGGCAGTGTTCTGGACGCGATCGAGACGGATCTGGGTGACATCGCGCGAGATGAGCCCATATTTGACGTAGATCTCTTCGTCGGTGATTACGTACAGCAGCCGCAGCCACTCCAAATACGTCTTCCCGACGATCACCACGCCGACCACAGTGAGTACGAGCGGGAGGTATCCAACCCACGCCGGCAGTGCTTGACCGGCAAGCACTGACAGAAGGATCACTGTGCCAACGATCCCACCGAGTGCAAAGAGCAGGCCACCGATGATCGCGAACAGGATCGTGAATCGCGACGGCCGCCCAGACCACTGCACTTCTTCACCCTTTGTCAAGTGAAGCCAGTCTGCATCTTCGACGTTCTCTCGTGGTTGCACCAGCGCTTTCAGCGTCATTGCGTTTCACGCTCTGTGGATGTGTATGGATCCGTCTGCCAATCGAGGACGCCACGTCTGCGTGCCCAGTGCTGTCTCTGTTTTTGCATTATCATGTGTGATTTCCCCTCCTCTTCTGGGATCTTATCTATACTTATATTTGTAATGGCGATCCTCTCACCATCTCCAAGGCGATACTCACCGTTCGATCACTGACTCATCCGGTTCTGTCTCCCTCGTCTTCGCTGCACGATCGAGTTCTCGTTCGAGCGTGTCGATTAGCTCTTGGGCCGTGTTGCTAATCCGCCCCAGCCGGTCAGAAACCGCCTTTGGATCGTCCCCCTGCCACGCGGCGAGGTAGAACGCCGACCCACTCATGTCCAACTCGAAGAACCGTCCGACGACGTATGCGACGGCTTCGGCTTCCAGCTCGCGTTTCGTCCGTTCGTCGCGATCGTCAACGTCGAAGTGGAGGATCGCGTGAGCGTACTCGTGGATGAGTGTCCCAGCGAGATCCGCTTGGTTATTTCGATCTTTTACTTCGACTCGCGGACGCATGGTCATCGGACAGCGTTGTTTGCAGACTCCTTTTGCCTCTCCATAGGTCCACTCGTCAGAGGAGACAATCTGTGCGTCGACATCCAGCTGCTCTGCACTCTCGAGGAGGGCCGGCACCAGATTACTGGCCTCACCATATGCTTCGGTTTCGAGGTCAGGAAGCGGCTCTCCGTCGGTCTGCGAGACATCGAAGACAGCGGTGGGTTTGAACCCGACGAGTCCTTTCGACCACTTCTCGGGTGGCGTCTCGTCGTACTCACAGGAACTGTTCTCGTGGTAACTCGGCGAGTTTCCGCACTCAGGGCACTGTTTCGTGATGATCGGAGCCCAGATCCAGATCGCGCTCTCGCCTTCCTGGACGTGCCGGTCGAACTCGGTGCGCCACGTGTTGTACCCCGCAACCCGGGTTGCCTGGGGATACTGGTGCTTGATCAGGAGCGTGTTCCGGTAGGAGTAGTCGTGGAAGTGGCTCTGCACATCGAGCCAGGCTTTGAACTCCTCACTGGCCGCCGCCTCGTCGACGAGATCGACAAGGTCGTCAACCCAGGTTTTGATCGTCTCATTCATCTCGTCGCTGCGCGTCTCGGTCTCGGTGAACGAAGCTGGTCTCTCTGTTACAGACATTGGAATCACTCGTGTTGACGCTCTCGCCTGTTCGAAAGCGCCTCACCCCTCTCAGGGGGACGACCAACACCACGCTCATCGCACACCAGACTTCGAGTGAAAAATCGGCTCACGGCGGCATGAAGACGCTCCGCTCATCGACGATCTCCTCGAGTCGATTCTGCGTCCGATGTTCAAAGTAACAGTTGTACGAGCAGTACCCACAGACCTCGCCAGTATCGTACTCGGCAACGAACGGTCCACGGTCAGTTGTCCAGACGTTCGCTTCACATGCTGCACACGCCGCACTTGAGAGGTCGCTCGGCGTTGGTCCCTCGTACTCGAGATCGACGTCCTCGTCGTAGAGCTGTGTCTCCGGCCAAATGCCCTGGGCCTGCCAGAAGGCTTTGATCCGGCCCAGGCTGTGGCGCACTAACTTTCGGACGGTAACGTGATCGGCGTCACGTCCGCTGTCGTCCCAGCCGTCGGCTGACCAGAACTCGCCGAACTGCGCTCCACGGTGCAAGCCGTTCCAATCGAGCCCTACGATGTCTGCCGGTGGATCCCCGGAGAGCGTTGGTCGAGTGAGTGCCTCGATCGCGTTCACCTGCTTGCGTGGACTGCCACCGAGGATGTGGACTCGTCGGCCACGCCAGTCTGCTGGATCCGAGAACTCGTGTGCGAGCTGGTCAGAGTACCCACGCGGGTAGCCGAGCACGAGATCCTCCGGAATGGCGTCGATCGCCTCGCGGCACTTCGGCACGATCACGAGCTCGGACTCGGGATAGCTCGCCTGGAGGTCGCGTGCAGCACGAACGTACTCACGAGCCTCGTCGATGGAGTAGGCATCACCGAGGACGCCAACACGGGGCTCGTACTCTCTGAAGCGGTTGATGTATCGCTCAAGGTCGGGATTGCGAAAGTCGTTATCGAGCATCCCGACTGGCAACTCGAGCGTCTCGTACTGCGTGTGCTGGTAGGAGCAGTCCTCCCGATACCCGGTCACGTAGCCGAGGGAGAGTGCATCAATCGCGAACGGGACCCGGTGGAGAAAGGCGACGTAGTCAGCCTGGCGAGCGGCTCGAATATCGGCGGCACTGTCGCTACTGGTCGCTATCGGGTGTGCTGAGTGTGACATGAAACGGAGTGCTGGAATCCGCGTTGGGCGCTCTGTCCGTTACCCCACAAATCGGGAGAGACCGCGCGTTCGTGGGGTAACTACGACTTGAGTGATGATGCCTGAAACGCGAGTCTCCTCACTCCTGAGGGGAGGTGTAACAACAGAACCGCTTGCGAGGTGTCGATCAATGGGACGCCCAGCCGAAGAAGAGCCAGACATCGCCGTGTTTGCCTTTCAATCCGTGCTGTTCACGATAGCGTTTGGCGGCCGCCGTTCCCGAACAGTTGATCGCTCCGGCGGGACCCCACTTATGGCGGATCCGCTCATCTCTGTCCTCGATCAGCTGGTGTGCGTAGTGACGTTTCTGCTTGCCCTTGTGCTCTCGCTTGGGGATCACTTCGATAGAGGATTTCTCGGCGATCGTTCCCGTGTACCCGCCGTGGCCGTGCATGTGTGTTGCGTCCTCAAGGGCGTTTCTGAACGCGTCGTCGGCAGTCTTGCCGAACGCGAGCACCTCGAAGGTAACAGCGCCCATCAGTGATCCCCCATTTCCTGTTCGATGCCCGCCTCGTAGTGTCGATCCGAATCAACGGGTGGTTCGGGATCGTTGGGCTCGCAGTCCTCGGGGTTGGGTTCGAGGACGCTCATCGGCGGGGCATCTCGGTTGCGTTCGGCTGCGAAGCGCCACTCGGAGACTGGCTGGCCGTCACCGCGTTCGGAGTACGGGATTCGCCCACCGTCGTACTCAGCCGGCGGGCGGGGTTTCGAGGGACGGTCGTCGGTCGCGTCCTCGTCGACGAGGAGGCCATCGGCGATCGTGACGCGGTGGCCGAGGCCGACGTCGGCGTCGATATCCTCGTAAACGACCTCGTCTGTGCCGTCCGAGAGCGTCAGTGGATCTCGGTTCACGACGATCCCCTCGAATTCGGGCTGCCGACCGGCATCGTCGTCCTCACGAATCACGCGCATGGTCGGTTGTTCTTCGTCTGGGACAGCAGCATCACGTTCGGTTCACCGAGTTCCCACAGCGCCTTCTGTGCGGAGCCGCTCGCGGCACCGACATAGAAGGTCAAGTCGTCTCGTATGTTGGCTATCGTGGTGTGAAGGGACATTTTCTGATTCCTCCACCCCTCTCAGGGACGAACAACACCAGCAAAAGTCGCGAGCATGCAGTGAGGATCTCGCACCCAGACAGTTGTCCTAGATCCTACGGCTCACAACCCGCGCGATCTGTCACCAGTTGGTGAGTGCACTCTGCTCGGCAGCAATGATGGTCCTGTCGTTCTGCGAGCACTCTCCGTCGTTCGGTGTGGAACTGTCCTCTGGATCAGCTGGTGCGCTGGAGTAGTGGGGATCATCGGGGAGAAGCTCACAGGCTCGCTCGAACGCGGCGGCTCCGGTCTCGAACGACTCGCCACCGAGAACCTCCGTTGGAAGCTCGATACTGGCTGTCTCGTTCCCCGTCGGACGGCGGAACATCTTGAGCACCTTCCACTCCCCGTTATCGAAGTGTACCTCCAGGAGAGGGTGGTCGGAGTTGGATCTTGCTCCGTCCGTACTCGGCTTGCCTTGCCAGACGACGAACGGTGCGTCCTCGGGTCGGAACTCTTCGGGTATTTCCATCGTCCCAAGGTCAATCAAGGCCATTGGTCTCGTCCCTTTGGGGACCAAAATCAACACCAGCGTGATGCTCTATGGGTGAATTCGGCGTCTCACCCGCTTGTGGGACGGTACAGGCACCGCTCGCACTCGAGAAACTGCTCACCCTCTTCAGTGAATCGTCCAGCCAACACCGCTACCTCGCAGCGGGGACACGGATCACCATGGGTGTATCCGCCTTTGACTGGCGGATCGGGAGTCGCTGCGGCTAGCGCGAGTATGCGTGTTCTTGGGTCTGGATATGTGACCTGTCGTCCGCCGTTGTGGGTGCTCTCGGAAGGGTCAGTCATTACTCTCACCGGGTGAACCGAAGAGGAACTGTGCGCTGGCGTCCTCGCCCGTCAGCGTCAGCTGGTCGTCGGCCGTCTCCGCGAACAGCGATGTCTGGTCGGTATTGTCGCCTTCTGAGTACCGAACTTCGACGCGGTCGTCGACGCCGAACTCGCTAGCTACGGGGCGATCGAGTCGTGTTTCGACCTCGCGATGAGTCACGTCAGCACCGAAATCCTCGAGGGAGGTCGCAACGCTTTCTTCGGTCGGTTCGAGTCCACCGTCAGCGGTGAACGCTGTCTGCTGTTGGATCGTGATCTCGGGTCGATCTGTCATCTGGAAAACCCTCCACCCCTCTCGAGGGTGCAAACAACACTCCCAGCTGTCGCAGGCATCGTGATCGGTGGACCAGTCACGACTCCTCGCGAAGTTCTTCAGCTCGCTGGGCTAGCAGTTTGAGGATCGGAAGGCGTTGTTGGTGCTGGTTTTCGTAGGCGACACACGCCTGCAGTGTCTCCATATCGGTGATCGTCGCGATTCCCGCATCAATGATTCGGGGATTCGATGACTCGAGGCGCTGTGCTGGTGTCAGTGGCTCGTCAGTGCAATCAGTTTCAGACATCGTGGGATCCTCTCACCTCTCGAGGAGAGAAACAACACCACGAGACGTTGACTCTGATCTGACGGTCATTTTGGAGCAGCGAGAGAGTCTCGCCGTCCGGGTTCCTGGTTCACTGGTGATGCGTGTCCTCTCTTGGATTGTCAGGATCCGGGCCGTGTCGAGGTGACTGACACCTGGTGCACTCCCAGATCGGTGAGTCGGGAATCTCTGGAACTGGCACTT
>NZ_JAQIVI010000091.1:89069-100180 GCF_028618695.1 Natrinema soli
GTTGTCGGTGCTGTCGTCAGCAGCGATGGTGTAGTCGTGGCCGGCGTTCTGGCGGATGATATCGAGCTGGCGCTGTCCTTCAGTCGTCTCGACGGCGGCGGCACCAGGCAACTGGCCCCACTCGCGAGTGAAGCGCGTGACGAGCTCGCCCTCGAGGTCAGCGATCACTTCGCACTCGTCGATACCGTCGATAGAGGTGGTGAAGGGATTACCAGTCAGTCCTTTGAAGACGGCTTTGGCTTTACTAATGGCGGTGTGCTCGGTTTTCGCGTCGACGAGGATGTGAATCAGTCCAGTGAGCTCGCGCTCGGTGTCAGGCTCGACCGCCAGATCTCCGTAATCGAGGCTGTTCGTGAGACAGAAGTCGCACTTTGTTCGATTGTGAGCGATCTCTGTGCCACACTCACAGCGATTCTCAGCGGTGAAGTCGTCCTCATAGGACGCTGGTTCAGGAGCGTCTGGATACGCTATGTGATCGTTTTCGAGCGAGTCGTCGACGCGTTCGTAGCTACCGTCGTCGACGGCTCTCGAGTCGGTCGCATCGGTGGCAATACTTCCTTCGTCTTCGGGAGCGAACTCCCAGCGGTCGTCATCGTCGTAGTTCATGGTGTTGTGTAACTCCTCGGTGTGTCGTCATTCTCTGCTCTTATCCTTGCCCTCGTTAATCTCCGGGTAGTGGAGTGAAAGTGAAACGAGGTCTTATCAACAGATCAAAAGAGTTGTCTCTACGTGTACCTGTCCTGGGCGAATACTCCCTTTGCAAATTGAGCCAGGTTTCGTGTTGTATTTGCACTCTCACGTAACGGGTTGGAGCTTCAGTTCGGAGCACCTCAAGAAGACGCCGTGTTACGTACAGCAGCAACGTCGAACATTATAACACTCGCATACGCTTACTACTGATAGATGACAAGGCCGCAGGACTCCATTAGAATCGAAAACGTGGTCGCATCATCCAGTATTGGACAGGAACTGGATCTCAAGAGTGTCGCAATGGACCTTGAGGGAGCTGACTATGATCCTGAACAATTCCCCGGCCTCATCTATCGCAGTCCAGATTTCAGATCCACCGCTCTCATTTTTCGTTCCGGAAAAATCGTCTGCACTGGCGCAAAAAGCCTCGAGAATGTCCATGAGAGTATGGAGATAGTCTTCGACACATTTCGAGATCTCAAAATTGAGGTCCCAGAGGGCCCGGAAGTTATCGTTCAGAATATCGTCAGTAGTGCTGACCTCGGCCGCAATCTCAATCTGAACGCGATTGCGATCGGTTTCGGACTCGAGGACATTGAGTACGAACCTGAGCAGTTCCCAGGACTAGTGTATCGCCTCGACGAGCCTGATGTTGTTGCCCTGCTCTTTGGCTCCGGAAAACTGGTCGTCACCGGTGGAAAAGACACTGACGATGCTGAACAGGCTCTTGGTGTCATTACTGAGCGTCTTGAGGACCTGGGTCTGCTCGAGTAGTGTCCGGCCTCTACTATTACTACATTCCCGATGTCGTTGCAGATACTCTCGGTATTGAGAACGTTACATCTGGAGACTTACGTATCAATAGGAATGAAATCAGTACCACCGCAGTCGGGGCACGAACCCCAACGGGGCACGAACCCCAATGTAGTGGATTGGGGTTAGCATCGTTCATCGCTTGCAGAACGAACCCACATCCCTGGCATTCACTAAATATAGTCACGTGAAAACGGCTACGGAATCCATTTCCTTTCCTATTCCACCCCAGTAATTTGGTACCAGAGCAAACGCAACATTCGCATCTCTACGAAACAGTTGTTTCAGGGAAATTCATCTGAAAAGGTGAAATATCAACAGAATGACTAAGGCAGAGTATACAGTTCGCACGACTCGCTGCTGATCGAGTGATCGTGTCTCAGGTCGTGCGAACGAGCAGCATCCTCTCGGTGAGTTTGACGTCATACTCACCGACTGAGAACGCGACCGACACCGATTCGCCGGTTGTGACGAGTCGATCGAGCGCCTCGGAGTCGATGGTGTCGGACAGGACTATCCCGTGGGTTGGTCCCAGCTCGGTTGACGGCAGTTTTCGAGCCTCGCGATCGCTTCGATAATTGCGGTGCTTGGGGGCGTTTCCGACCACTCGTATTCAAGTTGCCTAGTTTCCATGATTCACCTCTACCGTTAGTCCCGCCCCTGCTCCATGATATCGCTCGCGCTGGGATCGGCAGTTCGGACAGGCGTGGAGCGTTCCGGTGTTGTCCGAAAATACCCGCTTGTACTGTTCTGTGACGTGACTGCCACAGTTCGAACACTCTGGCATCGTTAGGCCTCCACGGCCGTCTGCTCGTACACGGCGATTGTCGTCTCGAGTTCGGCGATTGCATCTGCGAGAGTCAACGGCTCGACCAGGTGCTCTTCGAGTGTTTGTAGATCGGCCGGCACTGCTTCGAGTTCGGCCTGCACTCGTTCGTCAGACCAGTTGTCGGTGGACTCGTTCATCGCGACTCACGCTCCGGGCAGCTGGGCGCATGGGACAGTTTATCCTGTCCACCGAGTTCGACCAGCAGCTCGCGTTTGCAGTGCGTACACCGGACGTACGCCTTCCCGCCCTGTTCCGGCGGTTCAACATGCCGCGTGTACGTCGGTTTCTCGGACTCGCTCTGAGTGGCCTCGGCGGCTACAGTCCCGCCGTCGGAGACCAACCGCTCCGTACGAGCAACAACGGTGGCTTCCGCACGCAGGCGCAGTTTTCGGCCCGTGTCGGTTTCGTAGTATTCGGCTCGCTGTACCACTTGATCAATGGTTCTGAACTGGTTCATCGGTTCAAACCCTCCATCCCTCTCGAGGGTGGAACAACACCACGTGCTGTCACGGTCGAAGCGGTCGCTGTGGAGCCTGCGATGGAGAGAGTTCAAGGGGCCGAATCTCACATCTCGTCTTCGCCCGGATCCACACGTCTGATTTGGCCGACCTGTCCGTGAGCGCCAGCCAGTACCAGCGAAACGTGCTCGAGCATCGAGATGTCGGTCACAATCGTGTTTCCATCCTTCTGGAGGACGACGACGCCGCTGTCGTGGAGCCAGACAGAAATGCCGATGCCCCAGTGATGCCATCGACCTGATGAGAGTGCTCTCGATGGGAGTGAGAGACTCTCGTCACCACGGTCGATCGCCGCTTGAACGCCCTGGCGAAGCGCCCACACTTGCGATTCGGTGAGCGTGTCCTCGGGTGCGTCAGTTCTGTCGACGTACGTCAGCAGATCGGCCATCATCAGACCTCACCTCCGATGATCCGGTCGACCTCAGCCAATTCGCGCGCTTCAGCAGCCTCGTCCTGATATCCGATGTCGGTAGCATAGCGCTCGAGGACGGCTACCGCTCCTTCGTCATCCTTGGCTGCTCGTTCGAACAGCTCTTCAAGGACAGTGACGACCACACGATCGGCGACCTGACGGCCAGCATCGGCTGCCTCGCTCTCGATGCGGCCAAGCCGCGACTCAGGATACGCGTAGGTTTTCGAGGGCCTGGACTTCAGGCTCGAACAGTAGACGACATCGAACACGCGATCGTCGTTGGTTGTATCGAATCGTGAGTTTCCGTAATTATCGAGCAGATTGTAGTTGTTTGCCTCGGACCACTCAGCGACGGTCTGGCCAGTATCGGTGACCACGTGCACTGGTCGCCCCTGTGCGAGGTCCAAACAGACGTCACCAAGTTTGATCGACTGCTTGCTCATCACGCCTCACCCCTGTCGTCACTAAGCGTGCGAGCAAGCGTTACGGCTTGCTGTTCAATCGGCTCATGGTGAGCGTGTCTGGCGTTCAGAAGAGTAAGGTGCGCTCCAAGCCCCCACAGCTCTGCTCGGTGAAGTTCGTCAGCGAACTCCGTGAGAACGTCGTCAGTCGTTTGGCGACCATCGGTGAGACCGTTAATCCGAGCTGCAATCCGATGAGGGATGGCGTCTCGGCAAGAAGGATCTCGTCCATCGTAGTCGGCCATCGTCTTGACGAGTCCTGTGAACGCTTCGACACGTCCGTCGACCGTTACCTCCCACGCTTCGAGGTCGTCCTCGTCGACGGCGTACGTCACAGCGTCGGGTTCCTGTCGCTCGAGGAGAGCCGCTCGCTTCCAGCTGCGGTAATCGCGGAAGCTCCAGAACGTGGCGAACTCCTCGAGCGTCTTGATCGAGTACTCGATGGAGATGTCGGCGCGAACACGCTCGGTCGTCTCGTCACCGTAGTCAGTGATCCGGTCGACCGGCCCGCTAGCAGTTGCAAGGAACCGTCGTGGAAGTGGCGTTGTCTCACCGAGAGACTGCGCTTCATCGGGTGTCTCCGCTGGCTGTGCTGTCGTCTCGTCTGCTCGTGACATCTCTGAAACCCTCCACCCCTCTCGAGGGTGGAACAACACCACGTGCGGCGCGGTGCGTTCGTGCAGACGCTGATCGGTCTGACAGAGTTACCCCACTCTTTCGTACTTTGTTCCACTCGTGGGGTAACTCACGGCGCCGGCGGATTCGCTGCGGTCTGCAGTTCGCGAATCCGCTGTGCGTTGCGTGCAGCCTCGAGAACGGACGTTCGAATCGCGACTGCAACCCGATGTTTGCACGCGCCCTGGTGGTGTTCGTCTGCTGGACACCGACAGCTGTGCGGCAAGCCGTTCTCGATCGTGACCAGGTACTCGTGGTCTTCGGGGTTCGCGTGGCTGGCGTTGCGAACGAGGACGCCCTGTGCGACAAGTTCGAACTCGAAGGCTTCGTACTGGGCGCGTTGGAGCGTCCGTTGGGTCGGTTCAAGTCGCTCGATCGGATGTGCTGATGGTGATGTAGACATAGGTCGGGTGCGATTGGGTGTTGACTGGTGGTCGTCTCGAGTCACGCACGCTCGCAGTCGGAGCAGATCAGTTGAACGCCAAGATCACAGGCAGTTTCACAGCTCTGCGTCGGAACAAGCCCAAACTTCCCACAATAGTCACAGCTCGTGTTAGTGTGCTCAGGGGCGTCGAATACGCCGAAGCGGGACTGCTCGACGGCAGAATCGGGTTCGGTAGTGAATTCAACGATGAGTGGTTTCGTGATCCGGCTGGCAGTTTGCATCGTCTTTGATCCCTCTACCCTTCTCAGGGGGACGAACAACGCCACCGGCTGTCCAGCGTGAGCGGCACGCAACGGGGAAAGCCCGGCAGCGCAACGAGCGAACGGAGTGAGCGCAGTGAGCAGTCCGGAACCTGGAGGTGGGTGGGAGGCAGCGGGTGGGCTGAAAACGACGCACCACAGAAGCGCCCCTCAGTCACCTCACGTACATCCTCACAATTCTTTGGACAGCCTCGTCCCCACCTTGTCCGTTGTTCCTACCTGTTGGGTCACCACTGTCACACCGACCCCTTCTCAACCTCGTCGGCCATCCACCCCATTTGATTCCCGTTTCCTCCCTGCGCCTCGGGCACTTCTTGGAATAGAAACGAGATCTCAAGATCGGCTGGGCCACGAAGCCGATCGAACACACCCTGCTCCTCGAGCGGGTTACGATAGTTCCTTCCGAGGAGGACCTCGAGCGAAACATCTCGTGGATCGATCCCACCCGCGGCTGCTCGAAGCCAACGGGTCAGCCCTTCGTAGACGCTGAATGCCCACTGGTCGAGGAACGTGTTGACGTCCTCCCCGTTCGGAAGCCGTTCACTCGAGTGGACCGGAATCCCTTCGAGGTCCTCCGGCGTTCGCTCATAGTACGCGATCTCCTCGTCAAATCGAAGAAGTGCATGCTGAGCCGAGATGATCCGCCGATCGTCGCCGATCGTCAGGCCGTACTCGCGTTTGCACGACCAGTACGCGCCCCGGTAGAGGCCCGCTGCTGGAACTGGGTCATCGACCTCGTACTTCGAGCCCGAGCAACCAACTGCAACGAGCGTCAGCGGCTCGCGGTCCCGGTACTCCTCGATTGCGTCCCGGACAGTGTAGCAGTAGCCCATGCCCCAGCCGACGCCACCAACATCAGCACGGCCTCGATCGAGGTTCTCGACCGCTCGTTTCACGTCGACAAGGTCCTCACAGTCAGATACGAGCCGAGCCGGCATGCAGTCGGGGACCTGAACGTCCGCGAGGAGATCCATGAGAAGGCGGTACAGCGGTCGGTCCTCGGCAGTGACGACAGTCGCATCGCGAACACCGTGGACCCAGTGGCTCGACACTGCGAGGTCGCCACCAGGGAGCTCGTGCTCTCGAGGGCGTGGGACGTGAGAGCTGTCGTTCACGCGAATCAAACCTCCACTTCATCAAGCAGCTCGATTGCTTCGTTGACCTTCTCTCGATCGTCGTCGCTCAGCTGATCCTGATCAATGCTTCTGAGGTTGCTCCACGCGTCCCACAGCAGGTATCCGGGGATGTGTTCTTCGTCCATCTGTTTTTCCCTCCACCCCTCTCAGAGGGGCAAACAACGCCACCGAGCCGTGCGCTCTTCGCGAGGCTTTCGACTCAGACGATCGGCTTCGGTCCCCGCGACGAGAAGGCGACCTCGCCGTTCTCTCGCTCGTCTTCCGTCAACAGATCGTATTGCTCCTCGAGATCACTACAGACGGTTTCTGTGACCTCGAGTGCTTCCTCGAGCGTGGAGACTTCGGCTTCGATCGATCCCCAGTCCGGATTTGCATTGGGGTACACAGCCACCTGATACGTGCCGGTGAAGCGATCGTGCCAGCTTGCCGATGGTTGGTACGATGTCGTGGGTGCGACCGTCACCTCCATCGGCGTCGAAAACGCCAGCTCCCCTGCTTCGTCTGCGAGCAAGCGAACCAACGAGAGCACACACTGCCGCCGGCCCAGTGCCCACGATCGGACGCTGCCTTGTTTGCAGTCCCACGTATCAAACCGTGCGTCAATACTCACCGACGTCTCGAGTGCCTGTGTGGTCGCCGGTCGGCTGACCGATTCATGTATCGACATCTTTTTCGAAACCCTCTACCCCTCTCCGGGGTCGAACAACGCCACAATTGCGTCGAACGAAGCAATCACTCGATCGGTCTCCTCTCTGCGTTCTCTACTGCTGTGGGTGCGGTCCGGCTAGTGGTGCTTCAACCGTCGGTTGATGGGTCCAGCAGTCCATAAGCTGGGAAGAATCATTATCTGATAGAAACAGCCTGCTGACTATAGAGAATGAGTGCAGCACGACGACTTTGTTTGTTTCACACCAAAACCGGTGAACCATACGCTCACTTCACGTGCTTATTGAGCGGCGAGTATTCTATCAGTCACGAGTAGGGTTCGTGGAAGCGTGCTGAATAGGGCGCGAATCGATTACCGACGAAGATCGTGATTGGGGCTGCTCAAATCGGTAGAGACGGAAGATGCTCGTCGAACTTCACTTTCAGTCCGAGGCCACCATCTTTGACTATCCCTGTTGAATACGATACTAGGAACAGCACTCACCAGCAGGTATCGAACTGCCGAAGCAGTATCACAAAACCTATCCGCACCATAGCGGGAATATCCTAATCATGACTCCTCCCACACCCGGCGCGAACAACCCATATAGTGAGGAGGAACCCTATGCAGACGCGCTTCTACGTGGTATTGAGCTTGCAGTAGAGGACGTGTTCGACGATCCTGGTCGAAACATCACGCGAACGGAGCAAGAGAAGCTGTGCTACTTCGCGATTAGGGAGTTTGACCTCCCTGTTACCTATAGTTGGTACCTTGCTGGCGCCTACACGAAGGTTGCCGGCGAGCCTGACAACGCCCCAGGCCGGATGACCACCAACACGGCTGGGATTCGACGCGATCACGGGGAAAGCGAGGAAGTGCAACAGTATCGGGACTACTTCGCGTCCGAGGTTTTCTTCAACGATTACGACCTACGGGAAGTTTGGTATACCGGGAAATTCGACTTCCTTCGCGACTTCTATCAGGAATGCGCTTCCGACGAGTACATCGACCTGTATCTCACGTCGACGGACATCCGAAAGCACCTCGAAACCTTGGATGAGACGATTGAGCAGGAAACAACGAATCATTCGCTGGCGGATTTCGGCGGAGGCTCGCAGGGAGGACTGCTGTCTGGATCGGACGAACGAGAGTTCCGATTGCTCATTTCTGACCTCCATCTCGAGCTTGCGGAAATCGGCGAGCTGTCCGAGATTGTGGACTTAGTCACTCGAGGAACGGATGTGATTGAGCAGGTGTTTGCGCAACTCACGACCCTCGAGTCAATATCGAGCGAGCAAGAAAGCGTGTTACAGGATCTCGCGCCGTACTTCTATTACGATGTCTGGCGATACCCGGCGCTGTACATTTCCACGCAAACCGCAGAGGGCCCGAACCGTCACCACTTGGTCGAAGAGCATGCAGACCGGTTTACGAGCTTCCACGAAGACCTACTGTCTCAACGAAATCGGATGAGTGAGCGATGTGCTGATGCGGATCTATTTCCGCGAGCTGGCCATCACTCGCAGCGAGTTGACGAGGAGCAGATGGTGCATCTGCACGAGATGGCAAGAGAGGTTCTGGAGGGGACTGAATGAGCGAAGCCTCCCAACTCAACTTGGATACATCGGTGATGGTTAATTACGTATATACTCACCTTCCGGGGGATTTTGAGGAGGATCGAGGCTGTCAACGACTCATCGATGATGAGTCGTTCTATACGGTGATTGGCGGGAAGGCCAACGGCGAGTTCGATGCGCTCTGTGAACGCCGGTACAGCCTCTACGATGACGTGATTGCCTACCTTCGCGATACTGACAACGAGATTTTCGACTACGAGCCGCGTGACCGGGATATCCACGTCAGTCCGAACGACCGGAGTCATTTCCGGGACGATATCCAGATGAGCTGGTATGATATGGATAAGCGAGAGCAGTTGTCGACACTACGTCGCTGTCTTCAGGATATAGAACTGTATCAGGTGCAGCTTCCGGAAGAATTGATTGACCGACGTTTCACACAGCAGAGCAACGATCAGTTGTTACGTCGGTTCAGGCGGGATCTCGATATCGGCCATGATTGCGAGATTCTCGTCGATGCTGTCGAGATCTCTCGCCAGCATTCGATCTCGACACTCGTTGCTGTGGATTCGCATCTTACCAACAGAGAGCACATCGATGTTGTGCATGAAATCATCGAGGATGTACTCGGTGTCTCGAGGTTACTACGGATTTCGGAACCTGAGGGTGTTAGCGCTGCTACCAGCGATTGAGTTTCTGTAGACGGTGCAAGGCAACGAAATCCTAATGGGTTATCCAGTGAGATCCGCTTGAATAGAACGCAATCACGGTACTGAACTCATACTCTATATTCAGCAGCGGCTTTTGGCATACTTCAGATAGATCGATAGCTGCTTCGGTAACTGCTTGACCTGTACTGACCGATCACTCCCTTCCGCAGATCGTCCTCGGTCCGTGCGACATTCGCGCTGTGTATCTTGCACGCAGTATGAGAACTAGTTGATCTCGGACATCTGAGAGCGAGACAACGAATTTATCGATCTACAGTTGACACAACAATAGACGGATCTATGATGCTCTTCGAGCCGTGTCAGCGGTGGCGCGCGATGAATGCGCGCAGAACGCGCGAGGGACGACCAAGGAGGCGCACGCGAGTGCGCCCCGCAGGGAGGAGGCTGACTTGGTGAGGAATCCTGCTAACTCCCTAGAGCGTGATGTACGACAGGGAGTGAAGAGGTCGATCCTCCCCCACGTCAAAAACGTGTGAGGCTGAGTGACCCACCATGCGAAGGAATCAAGACTGGAATCGCACGCCGGCTGCCAATGTGGCAGCCGGCTGCATAGCCCGTATAGATGGATTTCCGCATCACGCATGCTCACTCCAGAGGTAACCATGCCAGTACTCGGAATAGATCTGCACAAACGCGAATCGCAAGTTGCAGTCCTGCCAGACGAATCGACCGACGAAGAGCCACTCGAAGAGGTTCGCGTTCGCAACGCGAACCTCGACGAGATCGCTACTCGGTACGAAGGAAGCCAAGCTGTGCTGGAAGCAACCAGCAACTATTATGCGATCTACGACAGACTCAGTGACTATCTCGAGGTCACTGTCGCGAATCCGCTCGAGTTATCGTGGATTGCTGAGTCAAGTCGTAAAACCGACGAAATCGATGCAGCAAAACTCGCAGAGCTCCTACGCGCAGATATGGTGCCTGAGAGTTACGTCCCACCAGAAGAGATCCGCTCGCTCCGCGCGCTGACGCGCGGACGCGAGCATTTGGTGGATGAACGCACCAAGTGGAAAAACGAGGTGCATGCATTGCTCGATCAGCACGGCGTTGAGGCGCCTCAAGAGCTGTTCCACAAAAGCGGGCGTGAGTTCCTGGCAGAACTCACGCTCGCGGATCCGGGCGACATCCTGTTAGAAACGTACCTCGAGACAGTTGACGAACTTACTGAGAAGATCGATTCGTTGGGCGAAGAGATCGAAGCCAGAGCAGCAGAGATCCCTGAAGTTCAACGGTTGAAAACGATCCCTGGCGTGGGATCGTTGACAGCGCTGCAGATCTACGCAGAGATCGGTGAGATAGAACGCTTCGACCGGTCACCCGAGTTGGTGAGCTACGCTGGATTAGATCCATCAGTCCGCGAGTCGGCTGACTCGCGGACGGAAGGGTCAATCAGCAAGCAGGGCAACAAGTACCTGCGGACGGCTGTCGTCCAAGGAGCGTGGCGAGCTGTCCATAATGGCCAGGATCCATACTTGGGTAAGTTCTACCACCGGCTGCGCGAGCAGAAGAACAAGCCGGAGAAAGTTGCTCGGGTTGCAGCAGGACGTAAGCTGCTGGTATCTATCTTTCACATGCTAACCAGAGAAGAGGAATATAACCCACCAACAGGATAATACCGAAACACTGACCGGAAAACTGCGGGCCTTGCCGGCCCGCAGTGGGCCAGCTGCCCTCCACGAGTGACTACGCTACTCACTCGTCGACCGCACCGCACCGCATCAAGAAGGGACCGCTCGCGGGCTGTTTCCCTCCGAGAAAGTCTCAGACCCTTCCAAACGAGGAAATCTGAGGTCGTGGATAGAGATAGGCAAAAAAGCCATTACTCTCCACGTTGTTCGTTCACATAGCAGGATTCCTCATAGATGGGGAGGACGTGAGCGAAGCGAGCGTGTGGTCGTACACACAAAAAAGGGGGGGA
>NZ_JAQIVI010000091.1:100260-101241 GCF_028618695.1 Natrinema soli
CGTTGTGCCAGTTCTTCGCCGCGTTCCTGATTCGCACCGTCTCGCCCTCGCTCACCGTCGTTTGGTAGGAGTTCTTCCAGATCGTGAACTTCATCTTCTCGGTCTCGTCCACGATCAGCCCCACTTGGCTGATCGAGGACTTCGAGGGCTCCCACAGTTTGATGATCTCGCCTTCCACGTCTACCTCGCCTGCCTCCACCTCCGGCACGTCTGCGATGTCCACGATCGTTCCCGACTCGGCCTTCACTTCGTCCATCTCCTCGAGGGTTGCGTCGATCATCGACTTCCCGTCGGTCACCTTCTCCGCCAGTCCACGGCTCACTGACGCCCGGCTTGGACCTCCACGAATCGTCTCCGTGATTCGAACCGATTGTTTGTTGACCTCCGCCAACTGCTCCTGCTCCAGCTCCGAACGGGGGTCCACCCGTTCGACCTGCCGTTCTCGGCGCTGCTCGAGCACGACCTCTCGTGTCCGCTTCGCTCGCCCTTCCTGCATTCCGAACGTCGTCTTTGCGCTGATCAACTCGAGCTCCTCTTCTCGAGCCCGAATCCGCTCTTCTTGCGCCAGTGGCAAGTGACCAAACTCGTTCTCCTCGCGTCCAACCACTGTCTCCGGGTGGTTTGTCTCGACTTTCGTGTGTGTCTCCTGCTCGACACTCGCCGCGAACTCCGGCGTTTCGTCCACGACATCTTCCGCGAATGGATCTTCCACCGCTACGTCTCCGTCCGTCTTCTCCGCAGCCGCCTCTTGGTTGACACTCGATTCATCCGAAGTTTTATCATCTCGGAAGTTCGTAGTACTCATTGCAATTGTATCCGAAGGCGCTTTCCAACGCGTCTTCACTCCAACACCTCCTAGTTCCAACTGTGTTCATCTCTTGCAACCGCTCTCGCTCGCGCCTTCAGGTCCCCTGAGGCGCGAGTAGAGCGGGACACTATCCCCACCAGCCAGCACCGCGCGCCGAGACGACCGGCGCGAGC
>NZ_JAQIVI010000092.1 GCF_028618695.1 Natrinema soli
CGGCGTGAGCGTGGCTCACCACGTTGACCCTCCCGACGGCGCTGCGGGCGTCGGCGACGACGCGCGGCTCGCCGTCTTCGCTCTCGAAGTGAATGCCGTCTCGATGCCGTACGGTCACTGGACGCGATAGGGGCTCGAGGACCGTCCCGTTGTCGCTTCGCCGCTCGATTCCCTCGACTGTCATCGCTCCTTCCTTTTAGTAGCGGATCTCGAACCCGTCCTCGCCCCGCGGCTCCTCGTAGTCGGCCTCGACGCGCTCGACATCGGCCGCGGGGCTGCCCTCGTGACACCACTCGATCATCGACTCGACCGCGGCCTCGGAGCCCTCGAAGACCGCCTCGACGCGGCCGTCCTCGAGGTTCCGTACCCAGCCGTCGACGCCCGTCTCATGGGCCGTATCGCGCGTGTTTGCACGGTAGTAGACGCCCTGTACGGTTCCGGAGACGAAGACGTGTGCGCGGGTTCGGTCCGTCATGTGCGAGCCATGGATCCCGACCGCCAAAAATCCGGGTCCGCTCGAGCAGCGAACGGACCTCTCAGCGGCACTCGACGACCGCCGATTCCGTTCAGAACTCGGTGCCGCGTCGCGCCCGCTGCCCGTCGTCGATCGGGTGTTTTACCTTTCGGACGTTCGTGATCAGGTCGGCGCGATCCGCCAGGTACGACGGCTCGGTGTGGCTCCCCGACAGTACGAGCTCGAGATCGTCCGGCTTCGCGTCGATGAGAGCGTGGACGTCCGTCTCGGAGAGCAGCCCGCGATCCGCGGCGTAGAGGACTTCGTCGAGGATCAGCATGTGGACGCCCGCTTCCGGCTCCGCGTCGAGGTCGATCGGCTCGCCGAGGTCGGTCTCTCCCGCCGCTTCGAGCAGTTCGCGAGCGCGCTCGAGGCCGGCCTGCGCTTCGGCCTCGTGGTCCGCCTCGTCGCTGCCGTCAGCCATCCCGTGCCAGCCGTAGTGGCCGAGGTTCTCGTAGCTCAGTCCGGGGAGCATGGCGATCGCGTTGTACTCGCCGCGCACCGCGTCGACGCTCGAGGCCCCGCCCTTCATGAACTGGAGCATGTGGACGCGGTAGCCGTGGCCCGCGGCGCGCAGCCCCA
>NZ_JAQIVI010000093.1 GCF_028618695.1 Natrinema soli
GACGGAGATCGCGAAACTCGACAGCCTCGAGGCGGGGAAGCCGAACCTCCACGCGCTGTTCGTCGACTGCGAGGTGCTGATCGAGCAGTTCCGCCACTTCGCGGCGCTCGCGCGGTCGACCGATGAGGGCCGGATCGTGCCGACGGGCGACGAGAAACACGTCTTCACGCGCCGCGAACCGTACGGCGTCGTCGGCGCGATTTCCGCGTGGAACTTCCCCGCGATGTTCGTCGCGTGGAAGCTCGGCCCGGCGCTGGCGACCGGCAACACGGTCGTTCTCAAACCGTCTGAGCGAGCCACGCTCTCGTCGCTCGAGGTCGCGCGGGTCTGCGATCGCGTCCTCCCGCCGGGAACGGTCAACGTCGTCACCGGCCTCGGCGAGGACGTCGGCGCGGCGATGACCGCTCACGACGACATCGACAAACTGAGCCTGACCGGCTCGCACGCGTCGGGCGTCGCGACCCTCGAGAGCGCCGCGCAGACGATCACGCCGACGTCGCTCGAACTCGGCGGGAAGAGTCCGAACATCGTCTTTCCCGACGCCGACCTCGAGCAGGCGATCCTGGGGACGATCGTGAGTATCTTCTTCAACTCGGGACAGCAGTGTACTGCGGGTTCACGGCTGTACCTGCACAGGGAGATCCGCGAGGAGTTCCTGGACCTGCTCGAGAGCGCCATCGACAACCTCGGCGTCGGCGACCCCCTCGCGCCGACGACCGACGTCGGGCCGATGATCGATCACACCCACCAGTCGTCGGTTCGCGAGTTCGTGGACGATGCCGTCGCCGACGGCGCGACGCTGTGTGCCGGCGGCGAGAACGACGCGGTCGGCGACGACCTCGAGGGTGCCCCGTTCGTCCAGCCGACGGTACTCACCGACGTGGGCGACGACGACCCCGTCGGCTGCGAGGAAGTGTTCGGTCCCGTGCTCTCCGTCTTCGAGTGGAGCGACCGCGACGACGTCCTTCGGCGAGCCAACGACACGTCGTACGGGCTCGCCGCGGGCGTCTGGACGGAGGATCTCTCCACGGCCCACGAGTTCGCGGCCGAACTCGAGGCCGGGACGGTCTGGATCAACACGTACAACGACCTCTTCGATCCGGCACCCCACGGCGGCTACAAGGAGAGCGGCACGGGCCGAGAACTCGCCGAGGAGGCGCTCGACGACTACTCGCAGGTGAAGACGGTCAAAGTGAACCTCGGCGGCGTTCCGAAGATGGGGTGATCGACTGGGTTCGTCGGAATCCGGTTTGAGCGGAACCGATTTCAGCGGAATTGGTTTCAGCGGAACTGGTTTCGGCTGGAC
Organism: Natrinema soli; assembly: GCF_028618695.1. The sequence goes on from NZ_JAQIVI010000093.1 coordinate 1,307, forward strand.
TCGATCTCAGCGGGACCCGGTTTCGGCGGTAGTCGATCTCGGCCGAAACCCGCTCCGGATCGCACCGAAACGGCGGTCGGACTCCCTCTCAGCGACAGCAATCGCAGAATATATAATTATTAATCATTATGTTTATGTCGGAGGCCGTCGTTCGAGTAGCCGTGAAAGCAGTAGTCTTCCAGGGCGCGAACGAACCCCTCGAGGTACAGGAGGTTGACCGACCGGAGTGCGAGGAAAACGGCGTCGTCGTCGAAACCGAAGCCTGCGGCATCTGTCGGAGCGACTGGCACGCCTGGCAGGGCGACTGGGACTGGATCGGACTGATGCCCACGCCGGGGCTGATCTTCGGACACGAGCCCGTCGGTCGGGTCGTCGAGGTCGGCGACGGCGTCGAGCGCTTCGGCGAGGGCGACCTCGTCACGAACCCGTTCAACCTGAGCGACGGGACCTGTCCGCACTGCCGGGAGGGGCGGGCGAACATCTGCGAGAAATCGGTGCCGATGGGCTTCGTCCCCTTCCAGCAGGGCGCGTTCGCCGAGGAGTACCCCGTCCGGAACGCCGATCAGAACCTCGTAACGGTCCCCGAATCGGTCGATCCCGCCGAGGTCGCGGGGCTGGGCTGCCGGTTCGCGACCGCGTTCCACGGAATCGTCCACCGCGTGGACGTCACCCCCGGTGACTGGGTCGCG
>NZ_JAQIVI010000094.1 GCF_028618695.1 Natrinema soli
TCGTCCATCGTTGAGCGGCATTGGCTTCGCCAGCAAAATCGATGTTACGGTTCATCGGGATGAGCGATGGCGATAATGTCGTTTCTCTCGGTACAACCTATTGGGAGGAGAGTGTCAATGAACTTGAAGCCGAGGTTGAGGAAAAGGGAGACGATTGGCCCTTAATCGAAGTTGGTGTATTGCAGACGGATAGCACTGAGGCTGTAGAGTTGCTGAATACTATTCGGGAGGACTTACACTAAGCGGGCAGCATTACCCCTTCACGTCCGTCGTACCTCGTTTGGTCACTTCGGCACCCCTCGTTGGGCCACTGCGTTGGGAACAAATGTCGATCAAACTGCTGAACATATGCTCTGGGCCTTGTTTAGACGCGACTGAGATCGGCGCTAACACTTCGTTCTCACAGTATGGAACCATACTGTGAGGTGCTTACCACCGGATTCTGTTCAGTCAAAATGACTCCTGACCTGCTCATCCGGAAGCGTCTAAACAAGGCTTATGCTCTGTATTCAGCACGCAGTTTCTGCTATCTCTCGGACAAATTGGTCATCGCTCCGTTATCTGCTTGCCCTGTACTTACCGATCCCTCTCAAAATTTGTTAGCCGCTGATGATGAGGCAGTGCCGCTCGAACGAGAATTCGAGCGTCTCCCGAAGGCGGAATCAAACGCGGATAAGGGAAACAACCAGGATGAAGGATCACCAGTACCAGACAATGACTGATCAGTCGAGTGCTAGACCCAGTGTCGATCCAGAAACGCTGTCTGGACGCAATATTCCCCATCCGCCGCATTCGTGGGAGGCCGCACAACGGTGTATCCAAACCGCCTGTCCCGCAGATTCTCACGAATGGGTTGCCCTTCCCACACCCGGCGACGAGAGCAAGGGGGCGGAGAAACAAGCCAAGGAGACGACAACTGAAGAGCCAACACATCGATACTGGCGAGAGTGTCGTCGGTGCGGCATTGCCGATGTGACTGCGAAAGCGATCGGACAAGACGTCGAAACACCCCACGCAGAGACTTGAGGAAGTAGCAACCAGTGGTCGAACGGTGAGTACCGACTCGGGAATGAGGGAATCGGCATTACACATATGTATGTCTAGATAAGAACCCCAGAAGAGGGAAAATCACACATGGTAACACCAAAACGAATACAGTACTGGGCACGCCGACGTGGCGTCCTCGACTGGCAGACAGATCCATATACAGCCACAGAGCATGAGATCCAATGTCACTAATACAGCCGCAAGAAAACGTCGAAAACGCAGACTGGCTCCACCTGATGGAAGATGAAAACGTACAGTGGTCCGGGCGACCGTCACGATTCACGATCCTGTTCGCGATCGTCGGTGGCCTCCTGTTCGTACTCGGCGGGATCATTGGCACACTGATGCTTCTGTCAGTACTCGACAGTCAAGAACTGCCGGTGTGGGTTGGATTCCTTCCGCTCGTCCTCGCTGTGGTCGGTGTGGTGATCGTCGGGAAGACGTATTTGGAGTGGATACGACTGCTGTACGTGATCACCGACGAAGAGATCTACGTCAAACATGGGCTCATCTCCCGCGATGTCACCCAGATCCGTCTCGATCGCGTCCAGAACACCTCCTTTGACCAAACGATCCTCGAGCGGATGCTCTCGTTCGGCGACGTCCGGATATACACCGCCGGGACGAGTACCGAAGATCTCACGTTCCGAGATGTTCCCGACCCGGAGCAGATCAAGTCAATCCTGACACAACTGCTCAGCGAACAGAGCAGGCCCGATACTACCACACAACCGACTTAGCGCTTCTCTGGTTTTCGCTTCTCGACCGAGCATGTAGCGTTCGCACGTAGACCTACCGATCGTACACAGCGCTCAAGAAAGCATCGGCCCATCACCCTACCCGCCCTTCCCTCTTTTGCAGATCGTTACAAGTGCGAAAAGAGTCCTCGGTCTATCCGTCCGGATCGTACGGAACGACGTCGTCGAGTTCGAACTCGTCGATCGCCGCTCTCATGATCGGTTCGAGAAACTCCGCATGCTTCTCGATACCGTCACCGCCTTCGACCTTGTTCTTCCCGTCGTACTGGTTATACAGCTGGTCCAATTCGTCGCGCAGGTCCTTCGGGATGTAGAATGGATAGTTCTTCACGTCCTTCCTCTCACCCGTGTCCTGTGAGTCACTTGTGTTACCCGTATTACCTTGATTACCCTCATCACTCGTGTTCTGTCCCACCTGTCCGCTGATTGCTTGTCCTAATGCTTCGTCGAAATCGTCGTCAGGCATTGTATTCCTCCACGTGCTGCGCTAGTTGATCGTAGATATCTCGGACCTCTGCAGCCTTCTCTTCCCGGTGTCTATTCTCTGGATCGAAGTTGTAGACGGTTCGCTCTTGATTGAACGCGCCCTCGATCGCGACCGTCTCCGGGACGATGAACGTATCCCCTTCGCCGATGTGCTCCAGGAACCAGTCCAGCCGCTTTTCGTTGATCTTGTTTCGACCGACGGCGTTCACGACGGCGCCGACGATCCCGATATCCTTCTGGAACTCCTTTTCGAGCTTCTGCTTCTCTTCGAGCAGGAGCTTCATGCTGAACGTCGCAATCGAATCAGCTTTGCTCACAAAGAGGACGTTACCGGTACCAAGTAGCGCTCCATCAGCAAGCGGGCCCATATTCGGCGGCGAATCGATCAAAACGTAATCGTACTCGTGCTCGATCTCGTCGAGAACCATCCCTAGACGCTCTTGGGTTCGCGAGATCGACCAGAGTTCGCGCTCCAGCTGGAAGTTCTCCCCGTGTGCGGGTAGAACATCAAACGCCTCGTGTGGAACGATCAGGTCGTTCACTTCGGTGAATCGGTCGATGTCCGTCATCACTCGGTACAGCGAGTTCTCGTCGCTCACGTACTCGGTTTTGAATCCGAGTGTTATCGTCGCGAACCCTTGCGGGTCTGCGTCGACGAGCAATACGTCTTTCCCGGCTTCGGCGAGTGCGCCGGATAGGTTGATCGTAGTCGTGGATTTACCGACACCGCCTTTCTGCATGGCGACGGCAATCCGTGTTTCATCCGTCATAGTGGTCACCTCGGGTACGTGGGTCCTCCGTGTTATACAGGTAACCCGTATTAGATACATAATGTTAGTAATATATAAAACTACGTCAGACAGATAGGTCACAACCAAACCGCCAGACAGCTCGAGAGCGGACACCGAGGAATGCACCACTTTTGTGACGAGTGTGCGCTCCGTCGAATCTCGGAGCTCGAAAACGATCCGAACTGGTGAATCGAGTTTATCGAGCCGTACAACTACGCACCGGAGTGAGAAGTTCAAACCGCCTTAATTTCCTATAGGCGTTCGTGAAGGTATCTGACGTTCGTTTTCGGTAGAATCGTATCTAGCGATAGATGGTTTGTTTTATATATCACCATATGGTTTACCACGGTTCTGCATGTTTTTGTGAATATAGTTGCTTGGATCGTGTGTCTGGATGAGACACCTGTGCAACCAGTAGTATTATACTACTGTCAATTGTAGCAAAACGTACGAAAATGGTGGTCTTAGAATGCACCCAACCCGGAGAAAACGGCCTTCTCGGGCCGGTGAGCAGATGAGCAGCGGCGAACAGATCAACTGGTCCCGAATGTCGCTCGCCGAGCTGCAACAGACCTGGAATACCGAGGTCGAACCGAACCTGCAACGGAACGGCCTGGACCTCGATAACCGACCGACCTACCGCGAGGTCGCCGACGCCGGCTACTCAGGAATCGCGTACGCGCTGCGCGAACACCACGATATGACGCTGACCGACTTTCTCGAAACTGTCGGCTATGTGGACACCGATTCCGAGGACGCTTACCACTGGGGTATCGACGACGAAACCACCATCGACACCCTTGAAGCGTTCCTGCGGCGCGTCGAGCGCAAGCGCAAGGAAACAACGGCGGACTCAAAGCGGTATCGACTCGCGACCTACGTCCGGTTGTACGACGCCGTCCATGCGACCGACGCGATCGTCGACCGCGTCATGGACGAGCAACGCCAGTTCGACGAACTCCGGCGCGTTGAAAGCGTCCTGGATGAACTTGAAGCCGACCTCGAAAGCTACCAGTCGATGCTGCGGTATCTAAGCGATGTCCGGGAGTTCTACACTCATCTCGTGAACCGCCACGGGGCGAAGTTCAATCCAGCCGAAAACGTCGACCACGCCGAAATCTGGGCGGACAAAGCACCCGACGAGCCCGACAACCCGACGCTGACGAGCGAGCAGGTCGGTGCGTTGTACGCCGCTGCCGAGGACGTAACCGACCGACTGATCGTCCTCGGACTCTGTGCGTGGGGCCTCCGACGCAACGAGGTCGCGGCCTTGAAGGTCTCCCAACTGTCGCTGGCTGGCAACGACCCACACATCGAGTTCGGCGACGAGCGAAAGAACGGGCCGGGGACGGTCGCATTGATCTACAGCGTCGACGAACTCGCTGCACGAATCGACGCACTCGAAGATCGTGGCCCCGAGTGGACCGGCTATCTGTTCCCCTCGGCACGGTCCTCAACGGGCTATATTACGGGCGATACTGTCCAGGCGCGGTTTCGAAAGATTGCCGATCGTGCGAACGTCCGCGTCTACGGCGACCCGCCGACCTCGAAGATGGGGCGGCGGTTCTGGTACACGACGTACAATAAGGCGGTGAACGATCTACTCGACAATCTCGACGTGATCGCCGCCGAGCAGGGCAGTTCCGATCCATCTGTCGTACTGAAGAACTATCTCTCAGAAGCCGAACGCCGGAAGTACCGGCGCGAGTTTATGCGCAAACGGCTGGCAAACGCGTTCGAAGTGGAGCAATAGGCTAGGTATGGGAAAATGCTTCAGTAATCCACTGAAATCCTGCGGTAGACAGTCTCTGGGTTAAATATAGTGCAAATGCGTCGACGAATAGGTCGATAGATCACTTACACTATGAATTGACAATCATTAAGTGCAAAAATTTCACAGTAGTTACAGTGCTCTCATCAGACTTAGAAGACATCTCCGCTGAGGATTTAGAACGACTAATTGAGATTGGTGTACCAGAACGAACAGAACTCGAGTTCAAGTATATGCTCGATCCGGGAAGAGAGGGGCATAAAAAGAACCTGGTGAAAGAGGTGACGTCCTTTGCGAACACAAGTGGTGGAGATCTTCTAATCGGCATTCCTGACCCAGACGATGTAGATCACCTTGGGCTTTCGTTAAACTGGATTACAGACTATACCCGGGATGAGTACAAGCTCAAATTAGAGGATATAATTCGAACGGGAACGCAGCCACAACTCTCGAGTCACGAGATACATACGATACCGAACCCGAACCAAGGTGGGGCTGGATTCGTGGCAATAGTACGGATCCAACAAAGCATGATTTCCCCACACAGAGCTACTAATAGCTCAGGAAAGCCATTTTACGGCCGTAATTCCGCTGGGACATACTCATATGATGTTGAGCAGCTTCGGGAGCAACTTATTGAGCAGTATCGACTAACAGAAGAGATCGAATCATTTCTCGCCGATCGGATCGCTAAAATTCGCGCTGGGAACACTCCTGCACCATATGAGACAGGTCCATCGATCATTCTACACGTGATCCCGGCGACAGCGTTCGGGTTACAACCAGAGGTGGATATTTCACCCGGTGAAAACGAGATGAAGGGGTTGCCACTGTTTCACAGAAATAGCTCAGGAAGTCATTATGGCCGTGCAAGAAGGAATGTTGATGGGATAGTGAATTCAAAGGATTTTCAGCGTGATGACGAGGATCTCTGGTCTGAATACACTCAATTATACAGGGATGGTCGTATAGAAGCAGTCCATTCGTTTCACCTCCGAAATGAGCGGGTAGAGGAAGATAGAGTTGGGTTTTTAACGTTATACGAAATATTGCGGGATCGGATTCCGGACTATTTGGGATTCCTCGCAGATAGAAAGGTTCAGACGCCAATATTCCTGTATATGACCTTTATTGAGTCAAAGGGTTACGTACTAGCGAAGGGGAGAAGGAATCGAACAGATCGACTCGACAGGGACGTTGCCACCCTCCCGTCAGCAACGGTTGAATCATACGATACGCCTTACTCAGAGATCATTAAAGATCTATTACAAGAAGTGTGGCACGCCTTTGGAGAGTTTGGTGATCCATACGACACTCTTGGGGAACCTGAAGATCGACTTTCCGAGAACGGAAGGAGGTAGGATTTTCTGGGACTCTCATCCTGACATATTGTAATAGAGGAGCTTTTCGAACCAGTTATCAGGTGAGTTAAGTTTTAGTGCCAGAAAGTCGAGGTACTTCTGGAGATGATGCTTCGAGACACCTCTGAACTTCGCCAGCCACTAGCGAAGGAAGCTGTGGCGGTTCTCGCAGGTGTTTGTGTGAGCGTCGCCGATGACGTAGGTGACGGAGTTGATGACGGCCAGATAGCCGTTCATCCCCACCTTGTCCTCGGTTCCGTCATAGATCGAATAATCGTCGGAACAGAGGATGACACTGCCATCGCCGTATTCAGCAATGTCTTCGTCAGCGTCTTCCAGGTCCTTACAGACGAAAAGTCGAACTCATCCGTCGGGATGACGGACAAGTGTCAGCACTGGTGGTTTGTCTGAATTCGAGATGCGATACGGAGCAGGCAGCCATCAGCTCCTTAATTTGCTCCTGTCCAGCGCTTCAGCGAGTACTGATCGGACAACATACAACTTTGGTGTTTGCTCCACTCGAGCCGATCTCGGGTCTGGCGATTACCCCGGAAAGTTCATTGTATTAATGCGAGACACCATCAAGAAGTCGAAGGAAATACCACCTGATGTCAATCTGTGAGTGATGTCCTCACCACCGGCTCGGGCAACAGATGGTAGGGCTTCAGTATTCCTCGACGTCAACGACCTTCCGCGTCTCCGGATGCGTGAGATCCCGATCAGCGGAGACCACCGGTGCGTCGAGTTCGCGGCCGACAGCTGCGATCGCGCCATCCATCCCGGTTAGGTACGGGCCTTGTGGGCCGACCTCGTCGGCGATCTCTCCCGCGGTGACAGCCGTCCGCTGGTCAACGGTGTACACTTCAGCCCAAGACAGAGCTTCGCACGCGCCCGCAATATCACTCTTGTCCGGGCCGTTTCCCTCACCAACGAGGACCTCCGCGAACGCCGGCGCCGGAATGACGAATCGCTCGGTCGAGTGCTCCTCGAGATACGCCGTCGCGACATCAGCGTCCTCGAGGTAGTCAACCAGAAACGTCGCGTCCAGAACCTTCATCCGTCAGCGCCCGCCTCGCTGCTCCATCCGCTCTTTCGACTTCTCCTTGTACTTCTGCCGGGTCTCACGCACCTGATCAGCCTTCTCAGATGACCAGAAGCCCGCCCCAGCAAGAAGATCACGTGACCGGTCACGGTCGGTTCCGAACACCCGCTCGAGGACATCGTTGTAACTTTCGCCCTCACGCTTCCGCCGTTCGATCTCACGCTTCACGGTTTCGCTCACGCGGATTTGGTCGTCAGCAGCGCCCATTCTACGTTGACGTTAGGCGTTGACGTTCCTTTACCTTTTGGTACCGAGTCTAAACTATGTCACAATTCGAAACAGAGTCCAGCTCCGTGAGCTGCTCCTGCGATCGTTACCATTGAGCGACTTCCCTCAACTCTGACTCATTGATCTCCTCCCCGTGCCTGAAAACGTGGATATGCGCTCGCACTATCGTTGCTCAGCGTAGTCGAGAGTGCCCTCCCACGCGTCTGTCGCATCGTCAGCCTCTTCAGCGATCTCGTGGAGTGTCTCTAGTTCGTCGTCATCGGCGAATGCGTGTCGTCCATTTTCAGCGTGCAAGACTACCATCCGGTCGTCAGTTGGGTGACCTCCACTATCGGTAGGAACGTCGTCGACGGCAGTGGTCGCTGCGTACTCCGTGAAGACATCAACGGTTCTATCACTGTGAACCATCATCCACACATCACAGTATGGGAACACCAGATATGCTCCAAGGAGTGGCGTGTCTTCGCGGAAGAGGTTATTGAGCGCCTCACTACTGATCGTTCTCTCGAGCGGTGGAAGTTCCTCGGGATCTTCGCCAACCACCTCGGCTACAGTGAACACTACCTGAGTTGACAAACTAGCGTTACGTTGAGCCATCCTCAGCAATTACACGATCGGTGGTTAAATAACCAACATGAGAACGCTACGCACTCGACCCAGCCCATCAGTTGACGTCAGTCTTTGAAGGAGAAGAAGGCAGATTCGTAAGCAAACGTGTCTACAGGCGGAGCAGGCCGAGTGCCTCGGGGCTTGACCCCGAGGCGGTTCACCCAGAAACAACGGTCATTCACTGTCAGGCCCCAACGCTTCGAGATCGTCTGGTGAAATGTCACGGTTCAATACTTTCTCCCCTGTGTCAGTGATTGAGTAATATGGACCACCATCCTCGTCAATGTGCAATAATCCGCAGGATACAAGCAAATCTGTTCGTCTGCCAACATAATCTGGGGAATAATCAATATTCCTGGCGATTGCACCGCGATTCAGCTCTAGCCCCAGAGGAGGTCCAACCACCTCCAAGATTGCAACATCCACCGGCCGAAGCCAAGAAACTCGACTAAACACACTGCTGGCATTCATGCGCTGACGGTTTAACTGTCTGGTCTGTTAGAAATGTACGTGATATGGCGTGGTTGGGTGCGGAAATTGCCTCATAAAGGTTAAGAGGGTAGCCACTAACAGGCTATTTACCCACAAGAAAACGGCCAATGATACTCCCCTCAACAATGTATCGGTCGACGCGACTACAACGGGGTCAATCGTCTGACGAGCGTCAGACAATCCACAGAGAGCGTCGGAATTCACCGAAGGGATTAATAAGCCTACAGACCAGCGACTAGGGGAAAGACAGGACAAGACAACGCACAACACACCAGCGGCTCATCGCAGATAACCGCAAGAGAAGGAATTAGGACTACTTTCTCTTGGGTTGTCCGGTGATATAAGCTTTCCGCTTGAGTAGCGGTTGCGCTGTTCCGTACCATGGGACCAGCCCGCAATCTCGTCGGAGGAGCGTATGGTGTCGAGTAGACGTACTGCCCGATAACCGACCGCAGACGATCCAAACACAATGTCAACGAAAACACCGACGGATGCACCGACCAACCACGAGCTAGCAAACGACCTTCGCGAACTCCGCGCTCGCGTTTCCACAGTCGAGACCGAGAACAAGGAACTCCGAAAAGCGAACAAGAAGAAAGACGAGCGGATCGACGAACTTGAGGACCGAGTTGAGGAACTCCAAAAGGCGAACAAGAAGAAAGACGAGCGGATCGACGAACTCGAGGGTCGAGTTGAGGAACTCGAGACCGACATCGACGATCTCGGAGACGAGCAAGACCGGAAACACGCGCGCTTCGATGCTGCGACTGACCTCAACGACAATCGGCTAAACGAGTTAATGGCTCGCGAACTCGAGAAAGGTGCGCACCTTCCCGAGGAAATCGTCATCGAGTTCGATCTCCCAATAAAGGAGGGACGACTCGAGAAAATCCAGAAGGACAATGGTACGTACTACCGCCTTCCCGAGAGCGAGGATCCATTGGCCCGCGGCGGATCGACGAACCTCGCCCACGGCGATCTCCTTCCGATTCAGCAGCTCGCCCAGATGGACGGCGACATGCTCGACCGGACAGCCAAGACCAAGGGCGACTATCTTGCAGCGAAACTCTGGCAGGCTCGAGACAGCGAGGTCGACAACCCCTGGAAGAACGGATGCAAAGGCGTTCAAGAGTACATCGATGCCAGCGAGATGAAGCACTGGATCCGACGAGAACTCGGACGTGGGGCTGTTGACGACGCCTACGCGAAGAAACTCGTCAGTCGAACGATCGGGGCCATGAAGGACCTCACGAAAGATCGGATCGTGATTACCAAGACCAAGAGCGGTCGCAGTGGCGTGACCAGCAAAGAACGTCGTGTGAAGATCATGGACGAAGTCGAGATCCCTGGGGAGACAACACAGAAAGACGATGCTGACGGGACATCTGACGTCCACGGGTGACCGTGTCCCCGACCCATCCAACCGGGCGTGAGCCCTCATCCATCAAACACGAGTGAAACAATACACACAGCACGCGGTTGTAAGCAACGTACCGCTACTAGCTCGTGTATCGCTCGATCGGTCCGTCGTCGGTCTAATCCAGGGACCGATCCGGAGGTGATTCGGTGGCCGTCATCTGTCCACGGAAGGGTCCGTTTGGAGGCTTCCCGTTGAGATCACGGTCCTCCTGTATCGCTCACTCACTCCATCAAAATATCTATATATCTAGTTGGAAAATTATCACTCAAGTTGAAAGCGAGGATCGATATCGAATGAGCACACTCGAGAGACAGATCAACTCACGCTACGACGATCCCGACACGTATTCGGGGGATCGTCCGCCAGACTGGGAAGCCCGTCGAAAGACGGTTTACCGACACGACGACTGGACATGTCAAGCGTGCGGTCGACAAAGCGGTCCGCATGCTGGTGACGAGGGGGTTCGGCTCCACGCCCACCATATCACTCCGCTGGCGGAGGGTGGCTCGAACCAGCTGTCGAATCTGGAAACGCTGTGTGAACCGTGTCACCAGAACGAGCACGACCACGATATTTTCACCGGTGACTGGGTCGGTGATGGCCCGCGCGTGTACACGGTTGGGCCACTGCGAGCGACTGCACGCGGGATTTTTGCTGCGCTGGCAATCGCTCTGTGGGCCGTCCTCGTGGGTCGGGGAATTGCTCTCTCCGCAGGATATGCTCCGATGGCAATGGAGAGAGAGGCTGCCCTCCTGGTGGGAGCGACACTGCTGGGTAGTCTGGTGGTCGTCTCGAAACCACTCCTCGTCACGAGTGTACTGGGAATCGTGGCCGCTGTGATGACGGCGGCTGCCTGGACCGACTTTGGATTGAGCCCCGAATTCGGACTCATTGGGGCGATCGCGTGGCCGCCAGTCCTCCTCGGTGCATGGGCTATTGCCTGTGACTACATTCAGTGATCGTTCTACTTGTGTCCACACCCACATCTAGGATTAAATATAAATGCTAGTAGCTAAGAGACCCGAGCATGGCATACAGAACGAAAGGAGCCACAGTCCTGACCGGCCTGTTTGCATTCATCGCAACAACCGGAGTTGCTGCTGCCCAGCAGAGCGAGATCAACAACTCGCTGTCGGAGATTGAAGCCTTCGTCGCAACGACACTCGGCCAGCTCGGCATCATCGTCTTTCTCGTTGGTGCCGCTGCCTGGTTCGTCTCCGGCAAACATGCCGACCGTGCCCAGTGGGGCTGGCGAGGCATGTGGGGCGGTGCGGGCATGATCATCCTCTCGGTCAGCTACAACGTGTTCGTGTCGCTCTTCGAAAACCTCGCCCCGGGAATGGTCATCCCCTGGATCGCCTTCTAAGTAGCACAGCCAACAGAATCACGACTTCCCCCCTCAATCGACCCCCTTCACCCCACACCCACGAATGGATGGCCACCGATTGTCGCTTGGACTGCTGCTCGTTGTCACCCTGACACTGTCAATTAGCGGTGCAGCGACGATGTCCACCGCGGAGACAACGGCCAACGACACAGACGTCTTCATCTCCGATAAACCGGATCCCGAGGCTGGCTCAGTCCCACCGTTCGTGCTCCCAGAGCTCGAGGAAGTCGATGAAGAAGAGAATATCTCGGTAACAGAGCTGAGTCAAATACGCGATTTCCACCATTCGACGACCCAACCCCCGTATCAGGTCGGCCCGGATCAGCAGACACTACAAGAGTATCGTCTCGAGCAACTCGAGTCGATCGAACGCAACGAGTCGACGAGTCTCTGGTTCCCAGACTCGGAACGCTCGAACGGCACGCTCGTTGAAGACGCTCACGTAACGATCCTTGGATCTGACGAAGGGACCCAGACCCGTCTCGAGTCGGAGGCGGATGCCCAAGACGACACCGAGAGTGAGCTGATGCTGGTTCCGGAGGATGGGACGGTCTTCGCCTACGTCGATTACACGACTCGCATCCCGAAGGGGGGCTGTACCACGGCGAATGAGACGCGGACCTGTCTCAACGCCTCACTCATTGATCAAGAGGTCGACCGCACACTCGAGATCGGGACCCAGTCGTGGAGCGGCGATTCAGAGACGCCCCACGAGATCGACTACACGGGTGCGGATGCGAGCGAGCCGACAACGATGGAGGTGGAGGCGACGATCACCTCGACGCTTGCACTCGAGGAGACCGTCTACGAACTCGAAGATGGTGGCTGGGTGGAGAACACGACCGATACCGACACGCTGAACATCTCCCACACGGTCCAAGACGAAGCCCCCGTCTCCGTCACGACCAATCAGGAGCTTTCGATCGACCAGACGGTTGTCGAATCAAACGGGAATATCGACCAGATCATCCTCGAGTTCAATGGGCCGGAGACGCTTCAAGACCGGCGACTCTGGAGCACAGCGACGTTCGCAGAAGACGCCGGAGAGATCGAGAATATCTGGGGCGTCTACTCCCAGCGCCAGTACGAGACCGCCACGCGAGGCCACCCGCCAGAAGACAATCTGACGATTGCGCCGGATCACAACCTGTCCAACGAGACGGGATCAGCGCTGAACGAGACGCTTGAGCAACAGCCACTCGCGTCAGAGACCCACCAAGAGGCGTTCCCGAACGTCCTCGAGAAGCAACTCGCCGCACAGCGAGAGAGCCCCACGCTTGAGGGGGAACCAACCAACCTCGCAAACCTACCAGAACTAGCTAGCTCGAACAGCTTCAGCGTCGCATCAGAGCCAGCACCACTCGATGAGGATGTCAATCTCTCTTCGGTCGAACCACGTGGACAGAATACGCTCATCATCGAGAACGCAGAGCAACCGGTCACAGAGGTTCGCGATATCCATGACGACCCGATTCCGGTGTCGACACAGACCGTCCAGGAGCGCAACGCCCAGCTCGAGACGGAGACCCTCAACGACACGCACGCACAGTTCCACCTGTTCGAGGAAGAGACCGGCGAGGCGCTTGGCAACGAGACACTCTGGCTCCATGGGGCTGCCCAGGGACAGGTGACGACCAACTCGGACGGAACCGCAGTCGTCGAACGGAGTGACCTCTACGTGAGGGCGTCGTTCACGGGCGAGACCGATCCGGCGGAAGAGGTGTACTACAGTCCAGCTGAGGCCCAGGTCACGTTCCAGCCAGAGGCGTTCAACATCTACCAGCTACTGATGAGTTTTACTGGGGCGTTCGTCTCGATCATCGCATTTGTGATCTTGTACATTCCGTTCGCGTATCTGAGAAGTACAAACAAATGACTGTTCGAACTCGATCCAGCACAGTGTGGGTGCACACCCACTCCACCGCTTCCGCGCTGACAACTATAACAGAGACCGCATCCAACCCATGACCGGATTCAGATTGCCCGTTTCGATCACAAGCATCACAGAAAGCGTTGACCCCACGATACTGGTGTTAGCCCAGAAGAGCAGTGCCTTCCTTCCAGTTGACGGCATCCCCCTCACCGTCGCGTTTATCTCCGGCTGGGTCTCCGACTTTTTCACCTACATCCTGTCCGGAATTATTGGGTTCATCAGTAGCCTCATTGCGAACGGCATTCGTTCGTTCATCATCTTTGACAGCCCCTATAATGATCCGACGATGCAGGGAGCCTTCCAGCACAATCTGGATATCTTCCCTCAACTGCTGGTGATCGTCTTCATGGCTGGGATTGCTTCCAAGCCGTTCGCCGATCGACGTGAGGTGACGAATTTCATGCTGGTCTGGAAAACGTTGAAGGTGATCATCTTCGTGGCCGTTGCCCGCCAGATCATGCACTTTAGTCTTCTTTTGACGAATGCGATCATTCTGCATGTCTACGCCGATGATTATGGCGCTGCGTTCGGCCCCAAGATTCTCGAGGCTGGATTCGGCGGGGCAGCCGCACTGAGCGCTGGTGCCATCATCGGTGGGATCATCATCAGTTTAGTCTCCGTCGCGGGTATCTTGCTCGCCCTCGGGGTCTTTGTGTTTCGAGAGTTCTTGTTCCACGCGACGTTTATTTTGCTCCCGATTCTGGGGGCCATGTTGTACCTGGATTTCGGTCCACTTCGCCACAGCTCGGCGATCGCGAAAACGCTCTTGCGGGCGACAGCGTACATGCTGCTCGCAGGAATCGTGATGGCCGGGCTGTTGCAGACAGGTGCGGCAGCCGTCGGGGCGTATTCGGATGTCGCTGTCCAGGGCGAGCAAGCAACTGAGGCAGAGTTTGGCGAACTTATCGAAGCAATGCTCTTCTGGCTGATCGGGCTGGTCGCCCCCGCGGCCGTCGGGCTGAAAGCAGCCATGATGGCGGGGATGTCACCGAGAGGTCTCGGTCGAAGTGCAAAAAGCAGCTCGAAGTCGCAAGCTCAGAGCTCTTCATCGACCCAGTCGGGTGGGAAATCGAGACGTACTGCACTGATGGAGCAGGCGAGGTACGGAGGAGCGAGAGGGGCCAGATGGGGCGACAGTCTGACGGGTGGAAGGGGGAGCAGTGCTGCCAGCAGCGTGGGATCACGCGTAGGCCAAACGAAAGCAGCAGTTGGGAGTGCAGCCGCGTCGAAAACACCTGATGTCCTTGCCAACGCCGGAAAAAAGGGGGGCTCTGGTCTGAAAAGAGGTGGGAAGCGCGCAGCTTCAGACGCAAAAGCTGGCGTCTCCTACGGACCTCGAAACTTTCACAAATCACCGACCGAGTGGGCGGCGGCCGGATTGGAACGATATCGGGAAAACCCCGTTATCGACACGTCGACAACCACACAGTCGTCCAGCGGCGAGGCAGTCGATGCCAGTACCAACGCTGCCGACACATCACCAGACACGGGGTCCAATCAGCAGACATTGGACGACTGGAGAGCGAGTCTACCAACCAATAATAATAAGGAAGATGGATAGAGCACCTCAACCTAGGAGTGTCCTGAAGAAAGTCGCTGTCGGCAGCATTTCTCTCAGCCTCTTTACAGCGAATTATGTAGCTGCTCCACTGGGAATTATTTGGATTGTCGCATATTTTTCCGACCCGATTATAGCGCTGATCGCAATCGTTGCGATTTGGATGGTTCCCACGTTTACTGCTGCGTTCGTGGTTGCTGGTATTACACCACTACACGCCAAGGAGGAGAATGCAAATCATATCTGGCTACTTGGGACCTTCATTGGTGTAGCAATATTGACGGCAGTGTGGTTCCTACCTGCCTGGGAGACTAATTGGCCTACCCTCGCAAGCCTCCTTGCACCGCTTCGAATATCTGCCATGTTTGAAAGCTCTTGGTACATGGGAGCCAGTTGGCTTGCGTGTGTTCCACTGATGCTGGCAATGAGCATTGGGGTTGTGACAGACGAGCTTGAAGAGAAAAACTCGACGGGAGAAGAGGGGCAAACAGACGCAGTGGACGCGAGTGCCCAGAGAGAGAAGGCTCAGACCAAGACGTCCCACTCCAGCGATGGAGCGGCTCAAGAGCAACCCATGCCCTCCCAACTCCAATACGGCTGGCAGTCTGCGCCCGACACAAGATTTGCAGACGTTGGTGGGATGGAGCCACTCAAAACAGAGGTCGAGCGCTCGGTAATCCGACCACTGACTCGACTCGATGACGCCTACGAACGCTTCAACATCTCCCCACCGAACGGCATCCTCTTCTACGGCCCACCCGGGACGGGCAAGACGCTGTTCGCTCGAGCCATTGCTGGCGAACTCGGCCACCCGTATCTCGAGCTCTCGGCGGGCGATATCAAATCGCGCTGGATCAATGAATCCACTGCGCAGGTCAACCGACTGTTCGCGGAGGCCGAACAGTTCGGTCGGTGTGTGATCTTCATCGACGAGATCGATGCGCTGCTCGCCTCCCGTGAAAGCGACGTCAATCGCGAGCACACCCAGGTCGTCAACGAGTTCCTCGCTCATCTGGACGCTGACGATCCGAATTACCTCGTCCTCGCAGCTACAAACCGCGCTGAACTCCTTGATGAGGCGGCCACTCGTCGGGGTCGCTTTGACCAGCAGTACGAACTCGGGCTTCCAGATCGCGACGCTCGAGAGGCCATTTTCCGCGTCCGGCTCGACGAGCTGCCGACGGACCTTGACAACAACGCATACAGGAAGATGGCCGAGCAGACAGAGGGACTCAGTAGCGCAGATATCGTCGGAATTGTCGACGACGCCGCAATGCGTGCCGCCGAACGCGACGCTGAGGAACTGACGCTCGAGGATCTCCGCATGTCGATCCCAGAGCAACCAGACCAACCAGACCAACAGTCTTGAGACTGTGCCCCCAGCAAGAGGTAGAGACGAAGAGGATCTGGGGGTAGTCGTCGCTTCGGGGAGAATCTCAATTTAGGGGAACTTTTAACTAGGTTTACCTAAGAAGCGCAGATTGTATATGGAAACATTCCCAATCGCAGGGCGTATTGTCAACACAAAGTTGGTTTTCGGGTTGACCGCCCGAGAAGCTGGCGAGGTTCTCGTGGTTCCGTTCCTGGCCATGGGTATTGCCCAAAGCCTCGGCTTCACCGGGACACTGTTCCTGGGTGCCGGTGGGATCGGACTCGCCATCGGTATCCTCATCCTGCTGGTTTCTCCCGCCGGCCAACGACCGATCAGCTACGCCCGTGCCGCCGCCGAGTACCATCTCGGCTCGAACGAGTACCACAACCGGAGAACGCGACCTGAACCAGAGACGCCCGTCGTCCAGGACGTCGTTTCCGTTCGGCAAGATGGTCTCGACATCGAAACGGTCGAAGCCGAACTGGAAGCGGACGCCGACGGACGGTGATCGACGATGGGAACTGTACCTACCGACGAGACAGCTACTGAAACGGAGTCGGACGAACACGAAGAGGTTGACGAGTCAGCCGCCGAAACAACCCCAGAATCAAACCAAGAAAACGAGGGGCCTGTTGTCCAGCCGACTGCCACCAGTGATCACATGCCGCCCACACCCGAGTCCGATCTCGAGGTCCTGCGAGCACTCGACAAATTCCTTGACGATATCGACACGGATCTCCCAACCGCTCGAGAGCGCTCCCGAGCGCGCGATCACTTCGACCTCAAGGATCGTCTTGGTGGATCGACAACGACCCAGGAGACACTCAGCTTCGACTACGTCCGGGAGGATGGCATCGCCGTTGACGGCGACAGCTATATCGGCCTCTTGAAAGTCCATCCGCAGAACTGGCTCTCGCTCAGTGAACAGGCCAGACACGACACGATGAGCGCATACATGTCCTTCCTGATGTCGCTCGAGTTCAGCGTGGCCGTCCCCTGCTACCCGAAAACGTTCGACCTTACGGGGCACCTCGAGCGCTTCTACACAGCATCGTCGAGTACGACTGCTCGAGAAGAGACGCCGATCCTCCAGTACGGACGGAAGTTCTACATCCAGTGGGCGAGCGACCAGATCAGAGACGCCGACCTCAAACAACGCGATTTCTACATCGTCACCCGTGTCGACGCCGACCAAGTCCACAAGAATCTCGACACGGGAAGCGTTCTAAGCCAGCTTGGTGATCTCCCGCTCATCGGCGCTGCCTGCTCGCGAGTGCTCGCTCACACGCCGTTCGGCGGTTCGCACGAGGACGCACGAACTGAGCTCTGCATTCGGGAAGTGAGACAGCGACAGCGCCGGATTACAAACAAGCTCGGCCGGACGGAGGTCTCGATCGACCAGATAACCGACCGTCAAGAAACCATGGAGATCCTGTACCACTACTACAACCATGTCGACCCGCAGTTCGAGAAGTTCAATCAAGCGACCAAAACGGAGGGTGAGTACTGATGGGGCTCCTCTCAGGGCTTCGTTCTCGTCTCACGGGTAGTAAGCACACGCTCAAGGAGATCGATGACGAGACGTTCGACCGGGCAGCAGCGATCGTCGAGGCTAACGGCGACGACCTTACCAAAGAAAACATCCGCGAGCAAGCCGAGCATCTCCTCGAACTCGAGGAAGTCGACGAAGGTGAGTTCCGACTGGGGGTCGTCCAGGACAACACCGAACAGTCGCTTGCCGACCGGGATATTATCGCCCCACGAAAGCTGAAAGAGGTCTCCAACTTCTTCGAATCGGGGTACATGATTCGCAACGACAAGTTCGTCCGTACGCTGACGATTCACGGCTACCCCGAACGCGTTCCCTTGGGCTGGCTCGATGAACTGTATACGACGAACGATCACGTTCGGGTCACGCAACACATCCAGCCACGTGATACCGGCTCCGTCCTCCGCAAGTTGCAGAAACGCCTCACCCAGCTCCGGGCTCGCCTCCACAAGAAACACGAGAAGAGCCAGACCGACACCCATGAGGAGGAGGCCGACCGCGACATGGTCCAGGATCTTATCTGGGATATCATCCTCGGGGAGACGAAGCTGTTCGACTTTGCGATCTACATCGAAGTGGTCGCCGACACCGAACAGGAGCTCAACGAAGCAACCGAGCGCGTCGTCGATTCGCTCAGTACCGCGAACGCGGAAGCAGTCCCCCTCGAGAAGCGCCAGGTCGAATCACAGGACGCACTCGGCCCGCTCGGTGACGATTCGATCAAGTCGACTCAGTTGATGCAGGAGACCGCCATCGGCACGATGTTTCCGTTTATCGAGCCGGTGATTACCGACCCCGAGGGGATATTCTATGGGTTTGATACGACGGACACACCCGTAATCCTCGACAGATACGAGCTCTCCTCGTACTCGAAAGCAATCGCCGGTACAATGGGCTCCGGAAAGACATTCGCCGAGAAACACGAGATGTACCATCGGCTGATGATGGATCCCGAAATCGAGATGCTGATTCTCGATCCGCTTGCAGACTTCGTCGACTTCGCGAACGACCTTGGTGGGCAAGTGATCCGCTTCGGCGGCGATAACACAGTCAATCCGCTTGAGATCCAGCGGGGTATCGACGACGCTGTGGACGATCCGTTTAAGAAGAAATTGCGCTCGGTGATGGAGCTGTTTCGCATTCATTTCTCGGCGGTCGCCGAGCAGTCGTTAAGCAAGGAACAGGAGGGAATCCTGCGGCGAGCGGTCCGACTTGCTTACCTCCAGTACGGCATCACGGAAGAGACGACGACTCACGAGAACACGAGCCCAACGATCAAGGACCTCCTTGATATCCTCGCGGAAATCGCCGACGGTGGTCTGCCATCGGACTTCCTAGAACTGCACGAGGATGCGAACAACGAGCGGGTGTGGCCCGAGATTGACCAGCTCGAGACACGGTTTCGGGATGGCGACGAGCAGTACGCCTACCAATTGCTGCTGGGTCTCGAGGCGTTCCAGAAAGGCGGCGAGAACGACAATCTGACCGGCCGAACGAACGTCGAACTCGACAATCGCTTAGTCGTCATCGACATGTCGATGTTTGCCGACACAGGGCAGGCACCACTATTCATGCACGTGATGTTCGACTGGATCTACCAGCGAGCGGCCAGCGATCACGACCGCCGGACGCAGGTGACGATCGACGAGGCGCACTACCTGTTGCGGCGGGAGGCGACGACAGACATGATCGACCTATTCATCCGGCACAGTCGACACTTCAACACGGCAATCACACTCATCTCCCAAACTGTCGATGAGTTCGTCGCCCAATCGGACGACCAATCCAAGGAGGCCGCCGAGAAAGCGCGCAACGTCTACAACCTCTGTGATATCAAGCAAATCTTCCACCACGAGTCGGTCAGCAACGAGATGATCGACTTCCACGACCTCACCCCCTCCGAGCAAACGTTCCTGACGACGGCCCAGACTGGCGAAGACGGGGGCTACTCGGAGTTTCTGCTCGAAGTCAATGAGTGGTCGAAACCACTCGCACTCCACGTGAACGACTACGAAGTCAGCGTCCTCGACGATGATCTCGATCCGTGGGAGTATCTCGCCGAGAACCGGTATATCGACGCCGACGACGCCGGGTTCCTTGCCGCAGAGGACCGACTCGATGACTATGAGATTCCGGAGTCGGTGCTCGAGGAGGTGGATCTGGATGAGATCGACAAGGAGCCCGAGACCGATGAGGCGGTCGTCGAGCACGCCGATCGGGAACGAGCCGATGTGAAGACCGAATATCACGAGATGGATGCTGGTGAGGGTTCTGACGCCAGCATTGGTGATACTGGTAATTGTGAGCGAACCGACGTGGAGGCCGAATACCACGAAAGAGACGCCAGTGAGACTGCTGAGGCCAGTCAAGGAGTGACAGCAGTTGCAGATGAGGAAGTGGAGGAACCGCATGAAGAAGCGCCAGAGGATCAAGAAGACGATCTCACCACGATCACTGGAATCGGCGAGACGTACGCAAGATATCTCGCCGAAGCGGGTATCGAGACGGTTGGCGAGCTTGCTGTGGCAGAAACCGAGTCACTGTCGGAAGAGACGCAGATCCCGCTCACGCTGCTTGACGATTGGGCTGATGCTGCCAGTACAATGTGTGAACCAGCGATAGCGAGTGGTGATGCTTCTTCGACCACGGAGGTGACAACCGATGCAGACGACTGAGAAAACCGAGAGTACCCCCAACAGCGACGCTGAGTCGCTCGAGTGGATCGTTGCAGAGGACGAGCAAGTGAAGCAGGTCTCCGACCTGAATGTACAGTGGACCGGCACACCACTGTTCCGAGGCGGATTTCGGACGTTTTTGGTTGCACTCGGCTTCGTGGCGCTCGCGCTCGCTCTTGCGACCGAGAGCATCGCCGGGGTCACAACAGGACCGTCGCTCGTCGGACTCGAGCCCTACACGCTCGAGACAGCGCTCATCACTGCCGAGATTCCACTCTGGTGGCTGAGTGCTGCCCCCATTCTGGTTGGCCTGGTAGGCGTCGCGATCGGTGTGCGTCCGATTGTTCGGGCGCTTCGCACGACGTATGTCCTCACGTCGGAGAAACTCTACGTCAGCACGCGGGGAATTCGTGGCGATGGATTCACGAAACTCCCGCTCGACCGTGTCGTCGACACCACTTTTCAGCAGTCCCCCATCGGCCAGCTGCTGTCGTATGGCACTGTCACGTTCAGTACGTTCGACCACACGTCGCCCGAAATTCAGTGCTGGGCGATCGAGGATCCAATAGAGCTTCACGAACGAGTGCTCGAGCTTGAGGCGTCCGCTAGCTCGCCGCTCGAGCGCACCCAAGAGTACATCCGAGTTGTGCCGTCGACGGGCGAACGAGCGCCACCGGAAGTCATCAACCAGGTCCGTCCCTTGCACGACGTCCGACGGGGTGGGCTGTCGTGGTGGCAACAACTCAACCCGCTTTCGGATCCCGACCCGTTCACGTTCGAGTTTGTGATCTACAGCGACGGGACGGACTCTCCGATCGAATTCTACTACACTTGCGAGCAACACCTGTCCACGCTCTACGATCGGCTCAACTCGGCCTACCCCGACTCCGTGGAAATCGAGCGTGTGACTGTTGACTTTGCGGAGAAGCTCATCACTCCACAGCAGTACTCGTACGACGAGTTTGAAACCGCTCTCGAGAACGGGACACTCCAGTGTACGCCCGCGGAAGTCGAGGCGCTCGTTCGTGTCCAGGGTTCCAACCCGACCATTGCTGACGGAGGAGCAACGGCCATGGGTGAGCGGATCACTACAGAGGACACTGCCGACGAGAGCATCAGTACGGAGGAGTCCGATTCCAATCTCCCACTCGGTACGCAACTCCCGAGTGTTGACCTCGATGCACTCCGTGCGAAAGAGAACGCTGAAAACCGCGATCCAGGGTCGCTCACGTTCTCCCTCGAGACGCCAGTCGATACTGGTGAGGGTGTGCTTGCGCGCCCCCATCCGGATGAGGTTGAACCGTATGGGTTGCGGTGGACCGGCAGTGGAGATCCGATGGCGGCGATCAAAAAGTTCGATGGGCAGATGGGTGAGGACGATCGGTCAAAGGCGACCTCACACGCGCCGCTGACCGTGCTGATCGATCATTTTGCAAGCACGGATCACCCGATCGTCTTCCAGGCCGCGTTCGAAGGCGAGCCCGATCTGACGAAAGAGGGTGAATACCACATCAACGAAATCGAACAAGGACGCGATACGTTGGCTGGTGAAATCGCCGTGGCCTTTCAAGAGTTTGTACGCGGTCCAAAGAACACCGAGTCGTCCTCATCGCGGTCAGAGTCACTCAGTGAATCTCGATCTAAGCGCATCGACGAGATCAAAAACGAAGACTGGGGACATACGTTCACGACCAACCTGCGGGCGGTGACTGTCCCTACGAACTCGTCTCTAAGCGATACATCCGAAATCGAACACGACCTGAGAAATCTGAGTACCGTGTTCGATCCGCTTGCCGGTGACTACTACAAACTCGAAGGTGAGGAACTCCACGAGAAAGGAGTTCTCGAGCGCAGTCAGCGCAAGCGCTCGCGACGCTGTTTCAATCGGTTTCTCGAGGGTGAGGTCGTCGCTGGTGGGCGGGTGAGCCGCTCCGAACCCGACCTCCATCTGGATCCCGGCGAGCTCTGCAACATGGTCATTGTCCCCAGTACCGAGCATCTCACCGACGAGGCGGTCAAAGAGACGCACGCGAATCCCGAAAGTCGCACGGCCCTCCCCGGGTTGGACACCGCCCAACGCCGTCAGTATACCACGGGGATGGTCCTTGGTCAGGACGCCAACAGTGCTGTCGAGGGCCCACTTCGGTTACCACCAAACCGTCAGTCGCGCCACTGGTTGCTCTGTGGCGCGACTGGGAGCGGGAAAAGCCAAGTCACGTATCACATGTTACGCTCGCTCGCCGAGACGACACCCGGCCCGAACGTCCTCTTCGACCCGAAAGGCGACAACATGTGTAAGAACTATCTGATGGCTCACTACAAGAGATTCGGGAATCTCGACGACGTGTACTACTTCCGGGAGCCAGGAACACTCCCAGCCATCTCGTTTTTCGATATTCGATCAGCGCTCGAGGGGAACGATCGCGAGACGGCAGTCAAGGAGAAAGTCGACCACTTCCACGAGCTGATGCGGATGATCATGGGAGCGGAGAAGTACGAACGGGCGTTCGTGGCGAACGAAATTCTGACGTTCCTGATCCAAGCGTTGTTCGATCCGAAACACGGTGACGACGTCTTCGGGTTGGATGATCTCGTCGAGGCCGCGACGCGAATGCACCATCATCAGGAGCTGCCGGAGGTTTCGGAGATCAATGCCGACATCCACGATTCACTCGCCGCACAGTTTGCCAAGGACGAAAACCAGTTCGACACGACGATGGGGGCGGTGATGAACCGGCTGAACAAACTAAAAGAGGATCGCCACCTTCACTGGATGCTTCGACACAAACCCGGTCGCGAAGCCGAATCCACCGGAGACGATCTCTACGGCTTCCACCAGCAGGAGACCCACTTCGACTTCAGTGAGTTCCTCGATGAAGATGTCACGATTCTGTTCGACCTGGGCGATCTCACGCTCGACGCCCAGCGTGGGTTCACCACAGTCATGCTGAGTGATTTGTGGCATTCGATCCAACGACGGCGGCGGACGAACCCTGAGAACGTGGTCAACGTCATCATGGAAGAGGCTGCACCGTTCGTCGCGACTGAACTGGTCGCCGATCAACTGCTCCCTCAGGGTCGATCGTCGGGACTGAGCCTGGGGTTCATCATGCAGTATCCCGAGCAGGTCAAGAAGTACCACAATGGGACCGGTGCATACGAGGAACTGCTGACGGAGGTGCATACGAAACTGATTGGTGATATCTCGATGAAAGATCGGTTCGCCAAGACGTTCACGCACGACGAGTTGTCTGTGGAGGATGTCCGGAACCGGAACAACCGGATGGCAGCGGGCGAGTGGTTCACGAAACTCGTCTCCCCTGGATTCGGTGAGGATCGGCCAGCGCCGTTGACCTTGCACTCGCCCCCGATCATAACCGGGCACCCAGAAAGCGAGGAGCCGTTGACGGCGGCCGAACAACAACAGTTCGACGAAGAGCTTCTGCCGGAAGTACTTGAGCGGACAGAGGACGAGTACGGGCTGTATGTCCCAACCCACGAGGACGCGATGGAGTGGTCGAATTGGAGCGACACAGATCGGCGCGCTGGCGCGCCGCCGGCGCTGGACGAAGATGAGAGTGAGGTGACAGTGGCGTTCGACGAAGAGAGTGAGGGCGTAGAAGCCCAACAGCCGCTCGAGAAGACCAACCTTGACAATGGGGCCAACGATCAGGATCAGCACGATGATCGAGACGATAGCAGTAAAGCTGAGACAGACGTCAACGAGATCGATCACGACAGCAGTGACGCGGAGACGCCCGACGACGATCCAGCTGGCGTTGCAAATGGAGCCGCCTTCTTCGATCCGTCCACGGACGAAGAGGAGTGCCCAGTCTCGGACCGTGAACTCCGACAGCGTGGGCTCTCGCGAGACGATGCGATCTTCCTCAAACGCGTCCTCGACGCGATGAATCGTGACCTCCCGGATTACACGCTCTTGGAGGGGATGAGTGAGTTCCAAGAGGACCTTGACGGACTCGATACGCAGGTTCTCCTTGAACAGGGGCTCCTCGAGAAGGAGACGGTGAACCGACACACATACTATACGGTTCTTCCAGCTGGACGAGAGCTCTTAGACGAGACACTGACTGCTGAGGAAGGCGTCGGTGATCTCGGTGAAAAGACACCGCACAAAGTCGGGGTAGAACTCCTCTGGAACTGGCTCACCGAGTTCGAGGTAGTTGAACAGGTCTACCGATATTATCAGCACACTCCTGAAACGATCTTCGATGTCGCGGCAGTCGATGCTGATGACGAACTCGTATGGGTTGGAGAGGTTGAGATGGCCTCAAACAACGCAGAGGCAGTGGTGAGTGATTATGACAAGATGGCTGCTGTCGACGCGGATGCAGTGTGGGTGTTTCCGTCCCGTGATGATGGTCGAGGAACTGTGAAGATGCTTGCCGATGCAGGACGGCTTCCCGGCACCGTGAGTGGGCGGGATGGGCGCTCACTTGCACAGATCCAGGAGCGAGTCGAGTCGTTTGAATCTGATGGGATGACAACGGTTCAAACTCTCCGAAAACTGGACGAAAAGGTGACTGGAGACTCCTCATGAGTTGGCGACAGGCAACCCGTGGCGAGGTCTATGCGTACTATACCGAGGAGTTCCCCGTGTATGTAGACCAGTTGCCTCCGTTCATCACTCCAACGGCACCGAAAGAGTTCGGAATCAGCTTCCGCGAACGCCATCCCATCCGCAAAGCGGAGCGCCCCGATCGCGACTTCATTCGACGGCCGACGTGGCGTACCACCTCAGATGGAGAGCCGATTGCACAGAACTTCAGCAACTTCGAAGAACTCGTCTCGTTCATCCAATCTCCCGCACGGTACGACCCGTTCCAGGGAAGTGAGTACGCCTTGGCTGATCCCGATTTGCTCGAGAAGAGTGATCCGATTTCGGATGGCGTCTACTACGGGTTAGACAACTGGGACCGACCGTGGGTCCTCGCAGTCGATATCGATGCGAAAGACATCGCCACAGCACGCGCTGAACACGAGCTTGATAAGACCAACCTCGGGATCCAATCAACAGATACGAGTCGTGACGACGCGTTGCTCGCCGAGACTGAGATTCGTGACGCCGACCCGACGGGGTATCCTTACTCGTTCGAGGACATCGACCGTGCGATCGAGTACGGCTTCGAAACACGAGACCTCTTCACGGATGTGTTTGCTGCCGAGGAGACGATGGTCGTCTATTCCGGTCAAGGCGTTCACGTCTACCTGCTCGACGACGATCTTGAATACGGGTACGACGAGAAAAGCCGAGAAGTGCTCAACGACCTCTTGCTCGAGCGTTATGAGATTCCGATTGATCCAGTTGTGACTGCCGACCGAAGTCGCCTGCTTCGCGTGCCCTACTCGTTGCACGCAGAGGTCTGCCGTGTTGTCCAGCCGATCGAGAGCCCAGCATTCGATCCGCGAACGGAAGCTCGCCCACAGTTCCTTGAAACCGAGTGTGAACTCACCCATGATTGACCCACGAGAGACTGACCGAGACGCCTACCTCGCTGCAGCGATCCCAACCAACTACACCGATAACGAGATCATCCAGCTATTCGCCCGCGGGTACGACCGCTACGTCGTCGATAATACACCAGACCGAGAGACGCTGCTTTCGGATATCGAACGGTTCGGGACTGCTGCGTTCAAGAGTTCCCAGCGCAACCGCCCGCTCGAGTACCCATTCGTCGACGAGCCCGCCACACTCGTTTTGCTGGCTACTCTCAGTACAATCTGCGTGAGCGAACAACCTCGCTTTGAGGACACGCCGCCTCGGCAGAATCAAGTCCTCCACAACATCCGCGAGCTGTTCGCGACCAATCTCCTCGCACTTGTCCATGAGTACGATGATCCGACGCTCTACCAAGAGATGGCTGAGGTCCTCTACGCGAAAGGCCCCAGTCAGGACGGTCCCCATCCGGGTCGCGTTTGTACGGACGTCAAACCGATGCCCGAATTCGACGAGGAGGAGACTGCCGATACCGAGTACGATCTCTACGTCGAGATCCCAATGGCGGCTGCTTCTCGAAAGTGTCTCGCACGAGCATCCACCGAAGCGACGAGTGTCGACGAAACGGGCGAGATTCGAACGCAGGTCAAGAACAACCATCTCTACGTCCCGCTCGACCACCTCCATGACACCTATCGATCGTACGCCAAGCGGTGTTTTGGTCGGCTACAGGCAGTCCAAGAGGATGAACTCGGTGAGCCACAACGCAAGTGGCTCCGAGAGCACGAGACGGCGATCACCGAGCGGACTGACTACGCCCTCGAGATCGGCCAGTACGAGAAGGTGTGGAAAAACTGGGATCAAGGCGAGCAGATCGTCCGACTGCTCCAAAATGCGGTGCGAGCGTCACCCCAGACTCAGATCGACGAGTTTCATACTGCTCAGGAGTTGTCCGACGCGCTCGAGGGATACGAACCAGAAAACGAGAGTGAACGAACCCAGCTCACACAGCTGTCGACCCCTCGAAGTGTAGGGAACTCGCTTGCTGATCACTCATCACATCGGTCGGTGACAGTCGATCGGGGTGACCGCGTCAATACGTATCGGATCGGCCACTCGGGCGGTGGATCGCGGCCACTTGAAATCACGGAGCTCGAAGATCTGTTTGAACTGCCTTGTCTGGCAGCACTCGACGAGCGGCTCCAAGAGGAAAAGCCGGTTCGGAAAGACCTCTTCAACCTCGTTCGGATGGTAATGTGGCTTCCGCAGTACCGCGAGAAGCCCGTCGACACGATCACCGATGAACTCAAAGACCTGTTCAGTCGGTGGCCATGGTTCGATCCAGAGATCTCTGCCTACCAGATCAAGTACGAAGCCCGACGGGGCGATCGTGGCATCGGTTCCGAAGGGAACACACCCCTGCCAATGAATTGTAATAATGACGATATGCAACGGTACTGTATCGGCAAAGAGCAGTGCCCCTACTCAATCTATGGCAGCCTTCCATTCCCCGACGACATGTACGACCAACTCGAGCAGACTGACGACTTTTTCTCACACTCTTAGAACAAACATTTTTGAAGAAAAACTCCATCTACATAGCCATTATTCCACCATCCTATGACAGATTTAAAATCAGGCTTCTGTGCCATCTCCTCGATATCTGTGCGTAATACGATATATATTGATTCTAACTACATGTAGAGTAGTCATATCCCGTCGCGCACGATTTGAGGGCTGAAACTGCTGAAAACCCTAATTGACGGGTTTTACGTACGGAACTCCTCTCCAAAATTGACTATCTAGTTATTGCTTTTATTCAACATAACGCACCGATCATCCCAATATCGGCGGTTTCACCCTCCCGTCGCGCACGTTCTTGATTTAAGCTCCGAAATTCGAACTCGTCGCGCACACAATAACGGTCTTAGATATGCGCGACGGGGTTTTAAAGAGATATAAAGCCGTAAAATCGGTCGTGAATGACGATTTTTCGTCCAAAGGAATGGGGAGGTATGCAGAAGTAGAGGTGTGCGCGACGGGATTGAGACGTGGGGAGTTCAGAGGGCAGGGGAATGTGGATGTATCAGAAACTGGAGGTTCGGTCTGGAGGAGTGTGTGGACTCGAGAATGGAGGGATTGGATTGGGTGTAGAACGGGTGGAAGGTAGGGTTAGTAACAAGGGGTGGTCGGAAGGGGAATGAGAGAGGAGTAAGAAAGCATTTTCAGAACACGATCAGTGGGGGACTAGAGAGCGGCAGAGAGGGGGAGAGGAAGGGGTGTGAGACAAGGTAATAGATGTGAGAGAAAGTTGAGAAGAGAACAGAATGTGAGGGGCCAATAGAGAAAGAAGAGGGGTGGGAGAAGTAGAGAGAGGATGGTGCTCGAGGCGAGAGGGAGAACAGAGAGGGAGGTCTGGAGAACGAGTGAAGGACGGAGAACAGGGTGGTGTGTGGTGATCGGAGTAGAGGGGCAGAGGACTGGAGCAGGGGACTGGAGATGAAGCTGAGGAGAGGTGAGAGCTGAAGGAACGTACAAGCTAGGAGTCAGGCCGTGACGGGGAATTTGGGAGAGAGCTCGAGGATAGGGATAGAGTGGACCTGGAGGGGAGGTGGTACAGTGTGGGTTGCTCTCCTCGAGGGGAGGGATGTGGCCGTGGGCGAGGACGTCGACGGTGAGGTGGGACTCGAGGGCGGTGGTGAGTGAAGAGCAGCTATAGGGATCAGGAGTCTAATTCATAGTCTCAGGGCGCGTATAGACTGATATGACGAAGTACGGCAAAAAGTTGATCGGTGTCGATGAGGAGCAGTTGCGCGAGCAACTGCGCACGGAGCGTGATCCGAAAGCGATCAAGCGCCTCATTGTGGCGATCGAATACAAATCGGGCCTTTCACCCGCTAAGATCCAACAGAAATACGGCTGGCACGAGCAGACTGTCTACGATTGGCTCGACATCGTCGCCGAGCGCGACGCCTTCGCGCTCGGCGACCTCCCCCGTGGCGGAAGTCCTTCTCGCCTCACCGACGACCAGTGGGATGAACTGACGGCGACGCTCGCGGCGTCGCCGTCGGAAGCGGGAGTCGACGCACCAGCCTGGAGACCGCCACTCGTCCGTGAATATATCGCTGAGCACTTCGACGTTGAGTACTCCCTCGCGCACATGTATCGCGTGATGAAGAAGGCCGGGCTGTCGGTCCAGACAGCCCGGCCGATCCACTACAAGGCCGACCCAAAAGAACAGCAACGCTGGCGTGCGGAGTTCAAAAAAAATGGCCGGCGCTGAAGGCTGAAGACTACCGGATCGTCGCGATCGATCAACACACGCAGAAAGTCGCGACCGAGCAAAAGCCCGACTGGTTCCCGGTGAACTCACGCCCGAGACTGCCGGTCTCGGGCGTTCGTGAGAAGATGAACATGCTGGGTGCAGTCACCGACGATGGCGAGCGGTTCGTCGCTCTCACGCCTGACCGATTCAATGCAAAGGTAGCGAAGTACTTCCTTCGAGCGGTTCAGCACGAGTTCGGGGAGAAGCTTGCAATTGTGCTGGATAACGCGAGCTACTTCATCGCAAAGACACTGAAGAAGCAGGCCGCCGCCGACGGCCTGCTTCTGGAGTACCTGCCGTCGCATTCGCCGGAAATGAATCCGCTCGAAAACTGCTGGCGGCAACTCAGAGACGGTCGAGCTAACCGGCTGTTTCGAACGCTCGACGAGGTCAACGAGTACCTCTCGACAGCTCTGCCAACGCTCAACTCACCACGAATCTATGAGTATCTCTGCTAATCCCTATAGGAGGACATCAGGGTAGATGATTGTGATGGTGGTGTACGTAGAGTGGCAGGGAAGACGTCAGGCTAGGTGATCGCGACGGCAGTGTTGTTCACCCACCTGAGAGGGGTGAGTCGGGATATGAGCTGGACTGACCAACACCAGACGGAAGAGGCAGAGGACGACGACCAGATCCTGAGCGAGGAATTCGACGACTGGGTTCGAGAAGGAGCAGCGCCAGGCGAGGAAGACGAATCGGAGGCAGACCAAGCTGATACCACAGTGGACGAAGCCGAGAGTTCAGCCGAGGATAGTGAGGGTGAACCGGCCAGGGCAGCATCGATGAGATCGGGTACTGTCTCGAGGCAGGGATCGGACGAGCCGCTGATGATGAACCAGTGCCCGCGGTGTGACAGTCGCGAGTTCGTTTCGAAGAAGCTCGTGTATGAGGAGTTCCACTACAGTGAGGAGGGCACGCTCGAGGGGCACCAGAACAACGTCCGGGCAGAGTTTGAGTACACGTGTCTGGAGTGTCAGGAACGGTTCCACGAATTACCGAGGAGTGCGCGATCGTACTATACGGAAGTGGCGGTGCTACGGCAGGATCTGCGGCGAGCGATCCGAGTACAGCTGCGAGCATGGGGGAGTTCGATGAAGTCGTGGATGCGGAAGCCGTACAGAAGGTAGGGAATCGGTGCGGTTTGAGTGGGAGGACGAAAGTGGTGAGATGAGTATGGAGGGAGGGACGACGGGTGGACCACACAGCACCGCCCTCCCACGATCACCCGCCCACCTCCAGGTTCCGGGCTGCTCGCTCGCTCTCTTCGAGCTCGCTGTGCTGCCGGGCTTTCCCCAGTCAGGGTGTCATAGGTTCTTCTCAAAGATTGATTTCATACCATACCCCAGTGAATCAACTGGTATGTAGGTGGGCATATGTACCGCATCTTGGTTGTCGAACTCAACCTATTTCGTTAATCGTCAAATCCAACACCTTTAGGCGATACTCCAGTAACAGCACCTATGGAAACGCTCGAAGCCCTGTTTGACAAAGACCGTGCACTCGTCTTTGGCGTCGGTGGCTGTGGCGATATTGTCAGCACCATTCCGACCGCCCGCCTGCTCGAATCACATGGCGTCGAGGTCATCCTTGGTGGTGTCGCATGGGAGCGTATTGTCGTTGACCCCCAACCCGGCCCCCGGCACTTTGACGATATCACTGGTATCGAGCAACTGAACGATGCAGTTGCGCTTGCAACGGGCGACACACAGACGCACGACGGAATCGAGTTTGCCGAGACACAGGTGGCCCGTCACTACACCGACGATGTGGTACTTATCAACATTGGCGGTGGAGCACAAGGGGTCACAACGGGGATTGATGATGCATGTGACCAACTCGATATCGACCTCGTTGTTGGGACGGACGCGGGCGGTGACGTGCTTGCTGCAGGTGACGAACCCGGTATCAAAAGTCCACTAACTGACGCAGTGATGCTTGCGGCGCTGTCCTCGTTGGAGACAGATGCGTGTCTCGGAATGTACGGTTACGGGAGCGATGGGGAACTTACGCTCGATGAAATCACCGACGGGATTGCTCGGGCGGCACAGCAGGATGGCCTTCTCGGGGCGTGGGGCCTGACCCCTCGAATCGTTGATGAACTCGAAACCCTTGTAGAAGTCGTCACGACCGAAGCAAGTCGGCTCCCCCTTGAGGTGGCTCGCGGGAGGCTTGGAGAGGCGGTCATCCGTGATGGGGAACGGTCAGTTGAACTCACCCCGGCCAGCACCGTGACCTTCTATCTCGACCCGGAAGCAGTCGCCGCAACATCAGACCTTGACGACTGTGTTCGGAAGACGACAAGTTTCGATGCGGCACAACAAGCACTGACCGACGCTGGATATGACACTGAACTTGATTTGGAACGCAAACTGGCCAGTGATATGTGAATGCTTTGTATGTAACACTCGTCGGGGTCAACGCAACTGGTACGCGAACCGTCCTATAAACCCTTCTAGTGTGTCAGGTTAGCTCCTCTCGGTCGGTGGTCCTGCTGCTCGAGATCGATCCGAGTGTTGGACAGTGGACGATTCTGATGAGGAGGCGACGTAGACGATCAACGGGTTCGATTTCGGTGGTGAACGGACAACTCGAGAAGACAAAACATGCGGGAAGGGAGAACACGCAGGAAGGTGTACGCTGGTACGTTGGGGGAGAGACGAAGACGATGTTGCGGGAGTGCGGATGGACGTGTGAATTGCTTGGATTACGTAGGGTAGAGTAGGGTTGGCGTGGAGGTGACGCTCGAGGAGAGGGGAATAGAGAGAGGGGTAGGGTGAGGGGAAGATCGTGACGGAGAGATGAAGGTAGAGGGGTGGTTGTGAGGGAGACGACGTCGTTGAGGAGATGACTCGAGAAGAGAGGGAGAGAGGAGTACACTCCCACCGAAAGCCCTCGGCCGCTCGGCATCCCGCGCCTCGCTGCGCGCCTCACTCCCTCGCTACGCTCGGTCGTTGCGGTGCTTGCGTCGGCGGGGGACGACCGAGTCGACCTCGCCCTTTCGAAGCCCACCAGGCTGAGCTGAAGGTGGGGATGCTGTAGCTATCCCTCGACTGGTGTGAACGAGACGGCACGCCCCGCTCGCCTT
>NZ_JAQIVI010000095.1 GCF_028618695.1 Natrinema soli
TCGTCCATCGTTGAGCGGCATTGGCTTCGCCAGCAAAATCGATGTTACGGTTCATCGGGATGAGCGTATACTGTTTGTCGCGGTGCCCGTTGCACTCCTCATTCTCAATGAATTATGGGAGCTCGCAAAAGCGTGGCGCAACACTGGATAAAATGGTAGGTGGTCATTTTGACGGTATAACGGCGTTAATACGTTAATCAATATCTGTTCAAGATGCTTGTGAATAAGCTGCCCAAAACTTTAAGTCAATATAATCATAGTCATATTATGTCGGGTGTTAGCGTAGACCAAGGAACGTGCATCGCACCCGAGATGTGTGGGGTAATCAAAGCGGGAGAAACCTCAGGTCTTGTTCCCCACATCTCAAACAGTTCGTGTATCATTACTACTCAATCAATATATCTAGCGTATATGTAAATTCATATTGAACCAACGAACATATCATGTGTGGGTTTCTCGGTGGAGTATGGCTGCCTGGTTACCGAAGTCGGAATTGCCGTCACTGAATTCGCGCTCAGTCACTCCTTCATACCGCTGATTCTCTTCAGCCTCTCTCGACTGTTCTATCAACTCGATCATCATTGTCTGATTTGTGATCGCGTTTGAGAATGGGAAGGAAGATTGAGTGTCTGGTTGCCTTCCAGACACTCTTACCGCACGTGTCGTTCGGACTGGGATGCTATTTCTTCGAGTACACCACTGATAGCCTCTGCTACTTCAGTAAATCGATCCATCGTTACTGAATCTGTCGTCACATAGGCGCCGTGCGTTCCGACGATAACACGAACGAGATACCCATTGTCGAATGCGCGCATCGTGTAACGGTAGTCACCGAGTTCGGACCATTCGTACGTCCGTTGGGAGCTGAACCCACCGCGTTCATTTTCAACGAACGAGCGTGGATCGGTCCCTCGCTCGAGGTCATCTCTCAAGTAGAGATGTTGGTACTCGTTCGGTGTGAAGTACGTCACACTCCGGAGTTCGTCACCGATTGCCGTCCGACAGATGCGGAGCAACTGCTCTGTTTCGTCGTCCGTGAGTGGGTGTACCATACCGAATATCGTGAATGGTGTATTATCAATATTCTTGCCACCTGTGGAACAGCTAACAAAGTCACTAAACCCTCAGGAACTCTCCGACCAATCAAGAGTGTGAATACGTCCGCATTCAACGGGATAATATCCTACACTCGAGCTCCGCGCTGGCGACGCCATTACTATCAAGCCCGACGGCCAGCGACCGATCTCTGGATTCGCAATTCGTCGGGTTCCGTAATTCAGAGAGAGGATCATCTGTATTCCAACGGGTTTTCGGGATCGTCTTGGTGTCAGAGTTGGTGAGACGGTCACCATCACGAAAAGTATCGTCTCACTCCGGAGAGCTGAGACGACACAGATCTCTAACCTGGTTATTCTCCACGGGCGTGGAGTCGTCCCGTGAGGATGGATAATAGAAAGATCGAACACGAAGTGGGACGCGCGTGGGAAGGAAGGAACGTGGCGGGGTGGGAGTGGATCCGGAGTGATGGCGCCAGATCCAGGGGGAGCCTCATTCAGGTGGTGTCAGAGGCAACCTCGCCACACCGAGAGCCTTCGCGGATGATGGTAAATACTTTGTGGTGATAGTCGAAAATAAAGCAATCGTCGACACGACCATAAAACAAAGCACCGACACTCGTTGGCCAGCGCGTTATTGCTAACTAAGCGGCAGTGGATTTGTCCGACACCAGCACTCGCCGCGAAAAGTAAGTTAGTTGGGACGCCAGTTGTGACACAAGTGGAAGGTGAAGCAATTTGGCGCCTAGTAGACTCGTACCCCTGCAGCCGGTCGGTTTGCTCCAATTTAGCTGTGCTCTGGAACGAATCATGCTGTGTGGATTGTGCGGTATGCATCCCAACGTTGACATCAGATTGTGTCTATTGTTGTGAGAAATCACGTTATTCTGAGTTGTTTCTGGGATAGGTAGAGTAGTTTGCGAGTTCAGCCGGTGTCTCTACGCGTGTCGGAGACATCGTTGCTTCATATTGCGCAACTCGTTTCAGTTCGTCTCTTTGCATGGCTGGGGACGATTCAAATACATCTGTTGAGATATTCCGACCGAGTTCCCGCAGTTGATCCGGTGAGAGCGCGTGCGCTCGCTTCTGGCCGGATGCAACACCACTGGTAACGATCGATCGAATTCCTTCTTCAACAGTCATATCGACATCGATAACGCGCTCCTTCGCGACATGAATAACGAACCCACCCATTACAGGATTTGGTGCCATTGGTAAAAACAATGACTCCATCTCTTCGTGATCCGTTGCCTGTTTGACAGCGCTAGCTGTTTCAGCGGTTTTGAATGCAACAGCATATGAGCCAGTCGTAGGATACTCAATGAGCTTGACTTCTTTAAAACTCTCCGAATATGAATCAAGCAGAAGTTCACTCATCTCGTTGAAACTTGTATACACTGAGCCAAGCCCTGGAATCGATGCCATGAAGTCATCGAATTGAGTGCCAATTCGACCACTTCCAGATCGGTATTCTGTGATGAAACCTAGGACAAAAACGGCACCACAGAGGAGTCCGATTGCGATGATCTTGACAAGCATCTCGTTTGTTTGTGATGAGACGCCTGGGACACTTCTGACAATAAAAACGACCGGATTAAGAGTATTCGAGATGAAGTTGAGCGCGAATCCGAGAATAACAACAGTGATGACGAGAGGAATCGCGATCGCGATGCCGTTAATGAGTGATTGACGGACGATCTCTTTGACGCTTCGGTGCGTGATACTCTCTTTGGTCAACACCTCTTCGCGAGTCGGAATAAATGACATACTCTCTTAACACCAACGAGCCTCGAAAGCGTTTGGGCCAAAACGGATGGAACGAACAACCGACAAGGCGTCAGGACAGCTCTGCGTGCTCCAGACAAAGAGATCATGTATTGCACACCAAGTGCGCCCATGGACGAGAGACAGCACTGAGTTGAACGGTGTCGGACGGACATCAAAGACACAATGTGTTGGTCGAGCCCAGTGGAAGGTCACGGTCAACCATCTCTCTAATCTGCTTGACCTCGCACCTATATGAAGACCCCTTCGAGTTCCTTCATGAGACCGTCTAGGCCTTGATCAGCGTTGTTCAGTGTCGCTAGTTGTCCACTCTAGCTCACCAGCGCAGTTGCTGACACGTTGTGGAAGCGAAGCGGATGAATCAGGTCACTGATTCACCCGCTGTCCGGATGTACTCGTGATGAACATCCCATTGCTCAAGGAAGTTCTCACAGATCCGGACGAGTTCATTACGAACGGCCAGTTGAAGTCGCTTTCTCTGGAACTTCTTGCATTGATTCCGATGACAGGAATCGAGGGGTCGCCCCTCGATTCCGGCGATATCATGGAAGTCGTTCTTCGGGCGGCCGTGGGGACGACTTCAGTGAACGGTGTGACCGAGAACACGAGGGAGACGCCGAACAGAGAGCCGGTCATGGATTGGCTTCACACGCTGGAGAAAGATACCATGCTGGATGCCGTCAACGACATCCTCGCGCTGGTAGCGATGACGGTTCTCGACCGTGGCGGGTCGAGAACCGTCTGCATCGACTTCATGGACAACCCGTTCCACGGATACCCGGAGGATGAAGACGAGTTCAGGAGGATGAAAGCCCGTGATGGAACCACGAAATGTCACCGGTACTGTACAGTGTTCGTCATCGCGCAAGGAAAGCCACTGACACTGGCGCTGGAACCAGTTTCCGGTGACGACAGCAAGGCCGACGCGGTCGAGCGCGTGCTCGCCCGCGTCGAGACGTATCCGTTCGGGATCGAGAGGATTCTCATCGATCGTGCCGCGTTTGCCGGGGAACTGATCGGTGTGCTTCGTGCCACTGCACCGCCAGTCTTCCCGGTGAAAACCGGGAAAGACTCGCTCCGAGAAAAACTCTCGGTCACCAAATCGTACATGACCGAGGAGACGATCTGTGAGGGAAAAGAGTACGAACAGACGTATCCGCTGGCGGTGAACGTCACGTACCACAACGGTAACCGAGGCAAGTCGGGTGTGAAACGGACTGGGTACGCGGCGTATGGTCTGGAAGACCGCACGCCGGCGCAGGTCGCGACGATCTACGACAAGCGGTCACAGATCGAGAAGAGTTACGAGAAGTTCCGTGAGGCGCGTGCCGTGACGACGACACCGTCAACGACGATCCGGTTGTTCTACGTGGGTGTCGGCTTCCTGTTAGAGCAGTTATGGCTGGTGGTGCAGTGGGGGGTGCTCGCCCAGCCACGGCGTGGCGGGCGAGCACTCCCCGTGGATTTTACGTTCAGTGATGCATTTCTCCATGGAATCGAACAGGAGTTAGACGACGAACTGGGGTGGCGAAAGCGCTATCGGACGAACGGGGTCGGATTACCGGCTGGATACGATCACGGACTCGGGTGAGCCGCCTCGCTTCGGACGAAGCGAGGCTGACCGGGAGCGTCAGCTATCTTCCTCATCACCGTTACTCCCGCCAAAACAATCGTAACTCGACATATTCTCTTCGTTGCGCTATCTACTACCGAGGCTACGCCCTGACTCTGCCCCACATCTGGTTTATTTCTACACACCTGTTCGTGCCGTGATCGATAGACTGGACAACTAGCGACTGTCGCTTCCATATGGATAGCAGTGTGGTCGACGGCTGACCCAGGCCAGCCTGGGTCAGCACGCCGCTGTTTACTGGCAAGGCTCTGTTCGCTTGGTTTCGAGGACAGCTCACCGCTTCCACAGTGAGTTTAGCTGGAGAGAAAACGTCGGTGATCGCGACTTCTTATTCATCACGGTGGGCAACCGATTGCATCCGTATCGAGGTTCGGCACCTACTGTGAAGACGCGGGAATGCACTAAAAACTACTATCATTCTGGCGATGTCTTCGACCCCCACACACCATCTGTCGAGTGTCTGAGTGAGAAATAGAGCAGAACAGCAAGTGGGACACACCAGTTGTCGAATGTCCTCGTATCGATTTTCGTCATCCCTCACACACCAGTTGTAGAGTGTCTTAGATCGCACCACGGAGGCAAGCTAAAGCAAAAAGTCACGATATATTTAAAGAGACGATTTTAGGTGCTGATATTGTAGTTAGTATATTCAGTACTTTGCTGTTATATGACCTAGAGAACCAGAATTCTCTATTCACTGCTTACCGGATAATACTACTACTACCCATAACATTATTATATTATTATAGAGTAAGTTGCTGTTCTTGTGCGGCCCTCTTTGATCCAAGACACTCGACATCTGGTGTGTGAGTGTATGGGGAGAACTTACGACTCTAACGACACATACGACAAGACCTAAGTCAATCGACACGCGTGATTAATACAAGATGCCAACAAGTGACGACCCGTTCGCCGACGTCACTAACCTCTTCACCAACCGTGACGCCCTCACGATCGACTATCAACCGGACAACGTTGTCGAAAGAGACGACGAAATTAGCAAACTCGCGAATGCTCTCAACGCAGTTCGTAACGGTTGGTCGCCAGACAATATTTTCATCTATGGGAAAACTGGAGTCGGCAAAACTGTCGTCACTCGCCATGTCTTGAGCAAACTCCAGCAACACGTCGATATTACCACCATCCGTGTCACTTGCAATTCTCAATCTTCATATCAGACCGCTATTAAGACCGTGAACAACCTCCGTCAAGGTACTGATCGCCCTCCGCTCCCGATGACCGGACATGCTACACAAGCCATTTTTGATGCGCTCTATGGCGAGTTAAACGATCGTGGCGACCCAGCGATCATCGTCTTAGACGAAGTAGACTCGCTTGGCAGTGATGACAAACTCCTCTATGAACTCCCGCGAGCAAAGGATAACGACCATCTTGACGACGATGTTACCCTTGGTGTCATCGGTATCTCGAACGATTTCACCTATCGTCGAAACCTCTCACCGAAAGTAAAAGATTCACTCGCAGAGAAAGAGATCCACTTCCAGCCCTATTCGGCAAGTGAACTTCAAGCTATTCTCCAGAGCCGTGCTGATGTCGGAGTCACCGACGATGTCCTCGATGATGGTGTAATCCCGCTCTGTGCTGCCTACTCGTCGCAAGAACACGGTAGTGCTCGCCAAGCAATCGAACTTCTCCGGGAAGCCGTTGATCTTGCCAGTCAACGGGGACACATGACCGTTAGTGAAGAAGAAGTCCGAGATGCTCGTGGATTGGTTGAGAAGAATCAAATCCGAGATGCTATCGGGAGTCTCACCGATCATGGGCTCTTTGCATTGATTGCGTTGAGTTACGAAACAGAAGACAGCACAGGAGTTCGTGGCAAAACGATCTATGGCCAATATCGACGGCTTTCCGAAATGAATGGCCGTGATCCTCTTTCATATGATCGCCTTCGTGATCAACTTGATGAGCTTTCACTAGGTGGATTTGCCGAAAAGACAGTACAGAACAAAGGTGAAGCAGGAGGACGGTATAACGAATACCAGTGTCAATATCCATATGACGTAGTGGTTGATGCTGTGAGTGACCATCGTGATTGGGCTGTTTTCGACATCTGAGTGCTCTCTACGGCCGAATTTTGTTTTGCAGAAGACACTCTACAAATGGTGTGTCTTCCGTCCTTGTGTGTAGATATTTCGTGTTCACTACGGTGGAGCCCTGGTGTGATTTTGATCCCTTACTCGTTTAAAACCGAAATCAAGCGTCTGTCCCGTTCCGAGGATTTACCTGTTTCATGGGAGTAGTATGGAGCAACCATGAGTTCTAATGGAACGTCGCCACTCACCCCACTTGCGCAAGAAGCACTCGAGGCGCTCGCGACCGCAATCCCACCTGGGGGAGAACTCACCTACGAGCAAGCGTATGCAGTTCTGGCTGAGGAAGAAGATCTTGGAGAACCCGCTGCCAAGGACATCATCGAGAAACTATACAATAAGGGCCGTCTCTATGAAGTTGAGGGGAAGCTCCGACTCACTGATTACGGATCTGAATAGCGAGGTCAGCCTCGTTCGTGAGGCCACACCTGATCGTCAGGTTCTGGGATTTCATCAACGAGATCTTTTTCGAAGGCTGACGCTCGCCATGCGATTACATTTTCTTTGCGCTGGATGTATTTCTCGTCCGTTTTGAGCCACCGAGCGACTTCGCTGTACTCGTGACCAGCACATAGGAGCAGCAGCACTGCGAAATCGAACCGATCGAGATTACTCTCGTTTGCATCGGCGTCAATACGATCGATAAACGCAGCGGACGCATCTCGCATAAACGCCATGAGAATTGCGTACAATTCTTCAT
Source organism: Natrinema soli (assembly GCF_028618695.1). Next base: position 7,288 of record NZ_JAQIVI010000095.1, read on the forward strand.
CGTCGAATCCTGAGAACTCAAATCCTTCTATTATATCGAATGACTCGGACGTGCTCTCTTCGACATCCCATCGGAAGTTTTCGATCGTAGCACGTTCACTGTCTTCGAGCGTGGCTAGCTTCTCCGGATTTTCTCGTTCCCATGTTGCTCTGGTATCAGCAATTGCCTCACTCTGTGCATGGTCGATGTATTCATCGCATCCTCGCTTGGCGATTATCGACTCGATATTCTTTCCCGATACTGTGAGGAGGATATCGGCACACCGGTCTGTCTTTTCGAGGATTCGCGCTATCTCTCGCCGAGAGCCGAGATCTCCGAGCCCTGCTCGTTGTTGGGCGTCATGGACGAGACTGTTACGTCGATTCTTTACCTCGACTAATTCGCTGTGGCTTCCTTCTTCTAGAATTTGAATATCGGCAAGGATCTCTAATCTCTTTGCATGCCCCACGCTTTGAACAAATTCGGAAATGCTGTCAAGGCGGGCTTCCTCTCGGAACAACTCGTTTAGGACTGTTTCAGTCGTCAGTTCTTCGATGAGTGCAGACGCAAGCAACAGATAGGAGAAAAACGACCGTTCGAGCTGTCCGTCCAGATCGCTTCCTGCTTGAAGCTGCTCTTTGACTTCGTTTCGCTGCTCGAGATAGTATTCTAGGACGTTATCGGAATGCCCAATGAGCGCATTCTGGCGCTCGACGTACGCAACAAGTAACAGCAATTCGTTCTCAAATGGCGTCTCGTCGCTTAGTGCCTGGCATTTTTCGAGGGCACTTGTAGGGAGATGCCGAGTCAGATAGTCGATATCGTCATAGACAAGTGGCGTATTGGTGGGACAGTTGTCGATGATCGATTGGAAGTCTGAATTGTTGGAGAGTTGCTGGAGTGCGTCTCTGACTTCGTTGACATCCAATTCGCTCAAGGGGGGCGACCGATACATCGCACCACCAACGAACACTGTTGGGCCTTCGATGTCTTCGACTCTGTAATCACCAATTGGTCTTAGTGATACTGTGTCTGCATCGATCGCGAATGAAATTTCGATATCGGCGTCACTACACACGAGTGAAAATCAGATAGAATGGAGTTATTCAACCTTCTCGTCGTACTCTTCCCAGAGCGTATCTAGGTCTCTCCCCGTCTCTTCAGCGATATGGCGCAATAACTGCGCTTTGTTTTCGAATCGCTGTAGTTGACCCTTTGTCCTCATAGTCGGTAATTCGGTTTTCATGGGTAATAAGCTAGGGGGATAGCACTGATCGCGAGCGGTAGTTTTCTTAGTTCTGTATCTCTCTTTGCGAGAGTGAAGAGGTATGGTTGAGTTAGTATAATATACTAACTTGCTGCAGTTCGCCTCGTCACACCCCTCTGGTCGACAACTTCTGTCGGAATTTCTCGCTAGCATCACTGCGTGCTCTGAGCGGTTCGTGGATAAGGATGGTATTGGTAATCTGGACGGTGATGAGATAGTCCTCAACCGTGAATCGCACCTCAACGTCACTCTGAGGCGGAGGACGGCTTTCGTCTCACGGATAGCTGACCGCAGTACGTCTATTAGTGGTCGATAATCGGCCACCCGTTTTATTTAATCGACTAGAAGAACAATTATACTGAACCAAGAATACGACACTCATATGCCGGAACCTAGTGACCCAGCGTTCGTGATAAATTGTCCCGAGTGTGATATGGGTGGAGAATTCGACGATACATCTGCCGCGTCACACTTTTACAGCAAACACCGAGAGCATACTGGGCATGAGCCTGAGTGGGAACGCGCTGATCTCGATGTCAGTCTCGCCAATTATACGCACTGGAACGTCTTTTGTGACGTGTGTGCGGAGACATGGTCGTTCAGCTCGGATTCTGAGGCGGACGCGTTCATGGACGAACACGCAACCTATACAGACCACGAAGCAACTGGGATAACGACCGAAAGTGGGACCAGAGTCGCTGATGTTGGTGATTTGAAAGAGGTGGTCACCGAATTTGAGAGTGCGACGGCGGATGGGATGCCGGAATCGCTCCTCTTCACACTGACGGACGACCTCGAGATCTCGCAGAGTCAACTCAGCTCAAAGATTGAGAAACTGAAACAGTTGGGCGAAATCTACGAGCCTGCCACGGGGCACCTCCGAACAACCTAGCATAATCACTGCAACCTGGGTTCTCGGTCGGTGCTCTCGTAGCAGCGCCAGTCACTCGACCCACTCAACAGGGCGGTGTCTCGAGGTGGTACTCGAATCGTGGAGATCTTCTCGGCGGAATAGACGGATTCGGCGTGATTGTCGGCGGCAATTGGGTGCGGTCGATTACAACGTTGTAATAAGGGGGTTGTCCGCGACAACCCCTCTTGTTTTGCAGAAAAAGACGCAGAAAAAGACGCACTCTACAGTAGCCGTACCATCCTTCCCACCGTGGTTCACCGGCAAAGCGGTGTGAATCTCTTGCGGTGGGACCGCCGCGAACGGGGGTTCTCCGAACCCCCGTAATTACAACGTTATAATGCCCCGTTCGTGGTTAATTCCCTCCCGTGTTTGCTTCGCGAGCGCGTATCCAGCCAGCAAGATCAGGATGGGCAAACGAGATTTCGATGTGGTGGCCACCAACACCCATGGTTTCCGGTCCTAACGTCCGTGATTCCTTGTAGGTCACACCGGGAACACGCTCGGCCATCTCCTCCATGACACGATAGCCATCGTTCTTGTACGCACAGCCATAGCGCGTTGCGACCTTGCGGTAACCCATCCGAGCAACCATTGTTTCGTGTTCCGCGGCGAGGTTTTTGCCTGCCTGCAGCACAGCGAGATACTTGTCCTCGACCTGCTGACTCTCTGCGCGCTTTTCACGGAAATTCATGAGTTCAGTATTCTGCTCCGAGCGTTGGACTGTCTCGAAGAGTTGCCGGCCAACGTTGGACGCTTCCACAGCGAGGTTGTCCGACTCATCGTCTACCCCGTCCGCACTCTCGTAATCGAGCACAAGGTTGATAATACGCGTCACAGACACCCGTGTCCGAGCGTTTTTCTCTTCGAGTTCCACAAGATTATCGACGTCGTCCTGCATCTCTTCGGTTGTTTCCTCTAGTTCACTCAGGCGGCTCCGATCCGTTGCACGTTTCTTCTCGGCGTTCTCACGATCTTTCTCCAATGTCTCGACGCGCTCTTCGAGCACGTCGATCTGCTCGGCCTGTTGTCGAATCACCGTCCACATCGTTTTTCGGCTTGGGAGCTTTTGCTCGTAATCCGACTCGGACGCGACCGCGTTCGACGTATTCGACTCGGCTACGTCTATTCCCATCGCGGCGGCAAAGTCTTCGTCCGATACCGTGGTTTCATCGACTTCTTCGGTCGAGAGTCCGATAGACATCAGTTCTCACCTCCGAAATCTGTTCCACGCTCCGGGGAGTGACCAAAGTGGCCACTGTCGGCGGAACCGAAGCTACTCATCGCCGTCGCACCCCCGAACGTGCTGTGGCCAAACACTCACGTGGACAGGTGTGTGGCAGTTCGGGCAAGGTCTGGTTCGCTGTGCGCCGTCGTACTGGATGCGACAATTCTCACAGAGACGGTCAACCTGCGAGCGTGCTTCTTCAACTGTGAGCTGTGAAAACGATCCACGACAGCCACAGAGCGGCTGTCCGCCGTCGTTCATCAGGTGGCAGACGCTCACAGATGAATCGCCTGTAACGGAATACAGGACTGTCTGGATGTTCTCGGGTAACCCGTCGAGCGTGCTGGGTTTCGGCGTGGACTGGTTCCACTGGTGAGTAAGTCGTGTTTGGGTTGTCTCGGTTCGACCGGAGGGAAAGTTCCTTGGGGGTATCGTGCGTTGTGACATATGCGGTTCCGGACTTAACGCGGGCGTGTGGTGCAAACACACGTCCGTAGCTTTTGGACGCTGAGCGCCCGCGCTGAGCCGTTGGTACAACCTTTTAGATAGTACAACTTAAACCTAGTCCCCATATGGGTTCAGAGTTGAATACATACAGGACTGAAATTGTGCGGAATGTAAGTGACTTTTGTACGGGGACGAGACTTCACTATTGGATTGTGAAACGAGTTTCGTGGTTCTCAAAAATTGACTACCCTATTTTCGGATTCTTAGACGATCATAACATCCGAGTAACGCCAAAAGTCGTAGCCGGAAATATCGACTACGACAGATCCTATACTGGCCGACGACTGCGTGCGCTCCGCGATGCTGGTTTGCTCGAACAGGATGATGAGGCGTTCTACACGCTTTCTGACCTTGGAGAGGAGTTTTTGGCGGGAAATCTCTCGAAGGAGGAACTCGAAGCACTTGACCCGGAAAAAGCCGAAAACGGCACTGACGAACACTAACGATTGATTTTCTTCTTGTACTAGGGCGCTCGAACCCACTCAGCAACAGCATCTCGCCACATCTCAAACAACTCCGGGTCAGCCTCTTGCATCCCGACTCGAACAAACATCCCCAGCAGTTCCCCCCGTGTCATCTGCTCATCTTCGGATGTGGGTCGTCCAAGCTCATTTTCGAGCTCTGTTCCAACTCGATCCAGCAACTCAGGATTCTCTTTCAGCACGTCAGTGAGAGCAGCAAGTTCTTTGTCCCAAATAGAGACGGTTTGATTTGTTCCGCTTGTCGATCGGTTGTGCAAGCTCTCCACGACCGCCTCCTGAAACTCCCGATACGCGTCTTCTTTCGCTACATCTTGGATTCGATTTCCGCCCTGTGTTTCTTCCTTTAGAGCCTTGAGATCGCTATCAAGATCGCTTTCGTCTACCATTTATGATCTCCTATGTGTATTCCCATGTGGTTTCCTATGTGTATCCCTATGTGGATTCATCTGTGTGTCCCTATGTGGTATTGGTGATTATAGTGCGTCATTTTTACTGGATTGATGGAGTGTTGGCAGTGGACTTGCCGACACGCGCCTCGAGGAGTTCTGCATTCGCTTCATACGCCTCTAGCGCACGGCGGGCTGTCTTGGATGGTTCTTCGAGCGCAAAGACAGTCTCACCGCGTTTCTGTTGATTCTGAATGTCCTGACTTGACGGAATGTGCTCGCCGATTGCATGTTGGTACTCTTCGGCAAACGCATCGACATAGTGCTGGCCGAGCTTCGTTCGGAGATCGACCTCGTTTGGAATGACAAGCGTGAGTTCAATCGCAAGGTCGAATTGGTCGTTAATCTCCGCAATATCATCTTGGAGTGCGGCGGCTTGTTCAGCTTCGAAGGGACCTGGACGGACGGGAACCATCACGTTCTCAGCTGCCCACAATCCATTGAGTGTAACGTTATTCGTCACTCCCGGCAGGTCGATCAGTACGAACTCATAGCGGCCGTCGATTGAGTTGGTGAGAAACTGATCGAATCGAGAATACCGCTCGCGAGCGTTGTCAACTGAATTGAGTTCGGCATCAAGACCATCCAGTGCTTGTGTTGCGGGAATGAGATCGGGGCCTTCGCCGGTTGGGGTGACGAGTTCGTCGACTGCATCGGGAAGTTTCTCAGTAATTTCCTTCCACTTGTCGCGGAATACGGTCGAGATATCGGGCCACGCATCGGGATCTGGCGTGATCCCAAACTGCTTGCTCAAATCGCCCTGTTTTCCAGCAAGATCGATGAGCAATACATCGTATCCGCTCTGAGCGAGTGCGACGCCGAGATGGGCGGTAGTTGTGGTTTTTCCCACGCCGCCTTTGTCAACGAACGTTGCGACTGTGTGTGTCGGTTGGGAGTTTGTTTCTTCTGCCATTGGGATCACCATCTAAACATAGCTAACGCTCTATGTATAAATTTATCTTAAGCAATGTGTATAGATATGTGAATACACATAGGCGTGTTTTATGGCGATAGAGGCATTGACTCCACAGAATTCTAGCACCAGTATACAAATCTGGACTGAGCTGGAAGCGATTATACGGTGGATCTGTCCGACTGCAATCTCTCAGTGTACGAATAGAAACTATTCAGCTACTTCACTCGTCGGTATCGCCACCGTCAGGAAGTGCGGCGTCATCGACACGGTAATCATCGGGATCGCCGTCGAGGTCTTCAGCTAACGCGGCATAGATGTCTTCGCGCTGTGCTTCCATCCGTTCGCGCAGTTCGGCGATTTCGTCGTCAGTCATCGGCTGTTGATCCCGTGCCATCGTTCGTACCTGCTAATATACCGTTCGAGATTCTTAGCTAAATGGTCTTCGGCGCGGTCAAGGGCAGCAGCTGCCGGTAGTGGCGGAGCAATGTACTCCGTCGCTTCTTTTTCCTCGTCTCGATAGATATCGATGTGGAGGCCTTCTTCGGTGACATCGTGTCCAAACTCACTGTTCCCCGTTCCGTCATGATCATACCGAACGACTGTCTGCCACTCGCCGTCGTGATGATACTCAAGTTGGACGACGAACCGAACCACGGTGCCCCGTGCGGTGTCGAAGCCAAGTCGTCGTCGGATTCGGTGATTGACGGCTGCTGTAAACTCGCGGTCATAGTCTCGCGGCATTGGCTACTGATCCTCGGGAATCCACCAGATAACGACACGAGGGCTGAGTTTCCCGCGTTCGAGATCGCCCTGTTCATGGAGTTGTGTGAGACGTTGGTGAGTTGGAGAACGAGCAATTCCGAATGTATCTGCGACCCAGCGAGCGGTCACCGCGGGGAATTCTGAGTCTCGTATTGCGTGGAGTATTTCGTCGTCACTTGCCTCTTCCGTGAATTGCCCTTGATCGTCACGCTGTCTTTCTTTTTCATCTTCGGTCATAGAAGAGATTCTGATAGCCACCTACTTATAACCACATCATACAAAGGATGTCGTAGCTTTTATTACCATAGCACACATAGGACATGGTAAGGAAGAACGATGCCATCGGGCGCGTGGAAACGCGCCGGGTGCTGGTACACCCGGCATCGGTCTTCCGAAACCTACGTTGAAAGACCATGAGTACGAAACCGCCTAGCGAACTTGAAGTTGACGAGACGGCACACAAACGCGCGCAGTGGGAACAGTTCGGCTTCCGCGTGGAAGCCCCCGGAATGGTCGAAGTCACCAACCAGAGCCACGAGAACCCCGCTGAACACCACTACGTGGTCTCCATCGACGGCGTGACCGAGGAACTGATGGCCTGCACGTGTCCGCATCACACCCACCGGAACGCATTCTGCAAACACATGGCCGCCGTCGAAAACGCAACTGACGATGGGACGCTTGATGCCTTCCCATCGGAGGACAGCGAAGACGTTGCCGAACCCGAAGACTGTGATTGTGACGGCCTGAATGGCTTCCCGTGCTGGCCGTGCGTGCAAACGGGCCGCGAAGAACTGCCGAACTAACTCGCTTCAGTTCCTTCTTCGTGTCTCGCCAATTGCCGCTCTTAGCTGTCCTATACAGTAAACACCCGTGGAAATGATGGTGTGCCTTCTGAAATAAGCTGGCTGCCAGACCATCCATGGGCTTACGAACCGACTGAACCACAATACAGACGGTGTTCCTCTGATATTGTTACGAGATTGAAAACGGGTCAACGGGTATTTCATCACGGCAGCCTATTGCTGGTGTATGCCTGGCACAGTCGTCGAAGTCGAACTCAACGCTGATGACTTCGCGCTCCATCATACCTTGTCTCAGACCGAGGGAATCGAATTCGAAATTGAACGCGTTGCTGCCCACGACGAAGATCGCGTCATGCCGTTTGTCTGGGTGAGTGGAGGGGACATTGACCGCGATGAATTCGAAGCCGTTCTTACTGACGACCCAAGCATTGATCAGCGTGAATTACTGGCTGATGTAGACGATGAATGGCTCTATCGAATGGATTGGATTTCCGAGATCGAAACGCTTGTACGGATTCTCGTGACGGAAGAGGCAACGATTCTCGCCGCCACCGGCAATAAAAATAGCTGGAACCTCCGTACCCTCTTTCCAGATCGGGATGCACTCTCTCGAACCCACGACTACTGCCAAGAGAACGGGATTACATTCAACATTTTGACCATCTACCAACTTGACGAGGGTCGCCAGGGTCGCTATGGGCTCACAGAAGAACAACAGGAAGCGCTCACACGGGCGTACGATGCTGGCTATTACAGTATTCCCCGTGAAGCAACTGCCGACGAGCTCGCTGATGAGTTTGATATCTCACATCAGGCACTCTCAGAGCGCTTGCGGCGTGGTCACGAAGATTTAGTCAAAAATGCGTTGATCATCGGTCGTGGTGCTGATGGAAGGGAGTAACAATAGCCGTGTGATCCGCTTTTTCCATGGTTAGGCAGACTCCACTAGAGAGTAATTATCATCGGGGCAGCTACCACCAAGGGCTTTTGATTTGATGGCTTGTTTCCCGAAAATGCTGGATAGCACATTGATCTACCTCGTCTGGCGGCGTATCGTTGGTGCTGACCATCCACCGACATTCGGTGCAACAGAGGATCTTTTCTTTCATCATAGGCCCCCGGTCTAGTGAGGAATCAGTTTATTACTGTAGTTGCATTCTCATGCAATTAATTTGTACTGGCCGCTCGTAAGCGATCTCCCAGCAACGTAATGGATAATCAGCAAATTGAATTATTCAGAGCCTGGCCGTTCTCCACCTGTAGTGTCCTTCTGCTGACTCACGGAGGGCAGTCTGCTGAACTAGACCAACCCACTTTACGGCACATGGCTGCTGTTGAGAACGCGACTGATGACGGCACGCTGACGGCCTTCCTATCGGACGACGAGACTGAGACGACAGAGTGCGACTGTGACGGCCTCGGTGGCTTCCCGTGCTGGCTGTGTGTGCGAACGGGACGAAAGGAACTGCCGAACGAACCATCGCTTCAGCCTTTTTTTATCCATGGCAGGCCAAATGACGGTCTCGGATCTAACCGACCAGCGAACGCCCGCTATTGGCCCGCTTATCCTTCGTGAATCTCAACGGTAATAGCTCACAAATCATCTAAGTAAGATTTCGAAAGCAATTGCCACCACAGTTAACCAACTATCGATCGTCACTATACTCGGAATGATGGGTCAAAGTCAAGAAGAAATGATGGAACAGCCAGAACAAAAAGCAGCAGGTGAATCCGCACAGGATCCAATCGTACTCGCAGCTCTCGCATCCGTTGGGTTGTCCTGGTACCATCCGTTCTAGGCTAACTGGAGAAGACAGGAAGACCGCCAGCTGTTAGCGGTATGAGATCCGGTGAGGAGATGAATGACACTCCCACCGGATTCGGTAATAGAAGAGCGGCTGGTAAAGACGTTTCCGAATACCCGGCTGCGCGAGCTTGCTCGCGCAACCGGGTTGATCCAGCGTAAGGGCGGAAAACTCGAGGCTGATGCCCTGTTCTGGTCGCTCACACTCGGGTTCGTTACCGGACACTATCGAACACTCGAAGAGTTCCGGCAGGAATACATCGACACCTTCGGCGGAACACTTCGTTACTCGTCGTTTCACGATTGGTTCACCGAGGCGCTCTGTGCGTTTCTTCGAGAGGTCCTCAAGGACGCGCTTGAGGACCTCGAAGAGAACGACGACCGTCTTCAGGGCCGGTTCGACCAGTTTCGCGAAGTATTCATCATCGACATGACGGTCATCACGCTGTATCAGTCCCTCTTGGGCGTGTTTCCAGGGTATGGCGACGACCACGCTGGAGCGAAGCTCCACGTGGTCGAAGCCGTCAGCACAGGACTTCCAGCTGACTTCACCATCACAGACGCGCGTACCCACGAGTCAACGCACCTCTCGACCGGTCCATGGGTTGAGAACGCCCTGCTGTTGTTCGATCAAGCCTACTTCGACTACCGGACGATGGATCTCATTGATGCCAACGGCGGCTGGTTCCTCACACGACTCAAGCCCAACGCAAACCCCGCAATCACCGACGAGTTCAGGGAATGGCGTGGCAACGCCATTTCCCTGGAAGGAAAGCAGGTCCAGGAGATCTTGGACGATCTTCACCGAGATGTCATCGACGTTGAGGGAGAAGTTGAATTCAAGCGACGTGTCTACAACGGCACGGCTTCGCGTGCCGTTGAGACGTTCCGTGTCGTCGGCGTCTGGAACACAGAGGAACAACGCTACCACCTGTACATCACGAATCTGCCGGTTGAAGGGTATCGTGCGCCTGATATCGCGAAGCTCTATCAGGCGCGCTGGGAGGTCGAACTCCTGTTTCGAGAGCTGAAACGAGTGTACGGGCTTGACGAAGTTACCTCCAGCAAGCCCGAAGTCGTGGAAGCATTGATTCTCATCGGGTTGCTCTCGCTTGTGATCAGCCGCACGCTCAGGGAGCTGTTCATCGAGATCATCGAAGAACAGCAAGAAGACCGCAGCGACGACGACGTTGACGCGTCGTCGCTGCTTCCCAAGGAACGGTGGGCACGGGCGTTCAGTCGGCGAAGTGATCGGATTCTCTGCCGAGTCGCCGAGCGACTCGGCTACGAGCCACCGAGCCTCGTTGAGTCATTGCTGAACGATGCATTAGATCCGAACGCTCACCGTTCCCTGCTGTTAGAGCGGGTCCAGCACGAACCGTTCGAAGCTGATCTCGCGTAATCCGCCCTAACGAGGCTGGATTCACGAGGATTTCCAGCGACAGCTTTCGGATTCAGTGGGCTGTTCGGAGCGCTCACGGCGGTGAGCGCTCCTATAGCCACCTCATCTCGGAGCAATTGCCTGTGACTGACTGTGCTGACCCGACCAACGAACAGAATCCTGGTTCGCTCGCCCCGGATATAGCGGGCTTAGCCTAGAACGGATGGGCCGAAGGCTTACACGCGTCATGGAACGCGGACCTATGACTGGTCTCAGTGCAAAGGAAGCAGTGTCATGGGTCGAGTCCGACTGCCTGAGTGATCAGCGCAACCTCTGAATGTTGGGGAGGAATGTCTCGATCCAATCGACAGCAAAGCTTACACGACGGCTCAGACGAAAAAACGTCTCGGTGAGAAACTGCCTGAAATGCTCTTCATCCTCGTAGATTTCTGGTGAGATCTCTCGTTTGAGACTCTTCCAGAGCGGTTCGATCGCGTTCAACGTCGGCGAATGCGGTGGGGTGAAGACGAACTCGATACCGAGTTCGTCGGCCCGTTGTTGGGTGAGGTTCGCGTGATGGGAGCCATAATTGTCCGCCACAAGCAGAATCCGCCCGACCGGATTCTGCTCGCGGATCTTCTCCAGGGCCTCACAGACGGTCTCCTTGATGATTCGTTCACCGAACGAAATCGTACTTTGCCCAGTCAGCGCATAGAAGCCGAACGAGCGCCACGGAGCGATCACCAGCGGTTTCTCGATCGTAACCGTTCGGTCGTACGACCACATCCGCTGAGAGTTGTCAAACGGTTGTGGCCATGATTCATCGAAAGAACCCCAGTACGACCGGATCATCCTCCTCATCGGCATCTTTCTCGCCGAGCGCCTCGGCAAGGCGCTCGGCGAGGATCTCATCTGCGTTCTCAGGACTGCGCGGATCCATCGGGCGTGGTTTGGCGTAGTGCATCCCGCTCGCGCGCAATTTCCGGCTCAAATGAGCTGGGTCGTAGGTAACGCCGTATCGTTCTTCGATGAGTGCGTGGATCGCTCGTGGCGTCCACGGCTGGCCTTCTTCGAGGATCTCACACAGTTCAACGAACTGTTCATCTGAGAGTTTCGGGGGCCGACCGCCCCCGAAACTCGGTCGCAATCCATCGACACCAGCGTCGTTCCACGCGTGTGCCCAGCGGCTGCTGTTGGCCTGTGAAACGCCAACACGTCTGGCGGCTTCTTCCAGTACATCGCCCGCGTAGAGATTCTTCACGAAACACAGACGGCGGACGAGCCGAGCCTCGCCCGCCTTCTGAGCCTCATTGATCGCCGTATCAAGTTCGGCTTCGGAAAGATGCTGAACCACGTCGAATCGGCGGCGTCCATTCATGAAGCCAGTAGGTGCTGTGAGTATCCATACTTTGCGCAGACCACTCTCACTCCCTCCCGAGACCCGCGATCTGGGTGGTTTCTCCTCGGTTAGTCGGTGGGAGCGAGGCAGAACCCAACGAGTTCGACGATTTCGCCGGCTCGGAGTGGCGGCTTTGCGCCGAGGTCGACGGCTGGCGCCTCACGAAGCAGAAGGTTCGTGAGGCGCCAGCCGTTGTACATAACGACGCCTAGGACGAAGTACAGGAGCCGTATGCGGTAATCTGTCGAGGCTGTGGCGGGAAGAAAGTGATGTTTGATCGTCTTATACTCACTTTCGATCTGCCACCGACAGCTGTATTGTGCGGTGAGCCCTATGGCTTGGTCGGGTGTTACGTCGCGATTCGTCGTGAAGACGGCGTACGTTCCGTCTTTCTCGGTCGACGGAACGTACATGAAACTCAGCTCGTGTGATCGGCCGTCCACAGAGAGTGTCACCGCTCGCTCGACGGCAACGTCGGCGAGCGGGTGCGCTTCGAGCTTCTCGATCTGGTCTAGATCGGCGGTGTAGACCGGTTTGGGGATAAGATAGGTGATGTCGTGGCGGTCGATCAGATCACGAACTTCCATCGCGTCGAACTCACGATCGGCAAAGAGCTTGTGAATCTCAACATGTTGTTCAGCCTGTTCTAGCAACCGCCGGACGAGATCAGCTTTCAAGTGACTGTGGATCTGGGAGGCGTCGCCTTCCCAGGCCGACGCCTCCCGGACGGGTTCGATCCTCAGCACGATCGGCGTGTCTTGGCCGATGATTGTCAGTGTCGCGAATTTGTAGCTCCGTCCGTCTTTGTCACCACTCACCATGTCCGGATATTCGTCCTTTGGGACCCGTTCCTCGCCATTGACGATGACGACGTCGTCGTCGGGATCGACGTCGTCATCGTCTTTGTAAGGAGAGGGGTAGAACTCCCAGTGGGTGATGTCGATCGCCGCGATGACGGGCTCGCGGAGCCCGTCGTTCGCGACGATCTCTGCGAGCAAGCACTCCAATCCCGCGTGCAACGGACCGAGGATCGCATCACGGATCCGCTGTCAGTTGAGCGGTCGCTCACCGTCTGCAAAGTCGGTGAGCGACGTCTGCTCGGCTGGTGCTGCGATCTGTTTCATCGCGCGGAGATGTGTATCGCCGTGCGGTGTTTTGGTCCAGTCACTCAGCCGATCGAAGCGCCGACGTGGGGACGACGACCCCACGTCGGCCAGGTTGAGATACGCCTGCCACTCGAAGAATAGTCATCGGGATACCTTGCGTTAGCTGCGCGGTCGGTCTCGAACGCACCGAGCCCCCGGTCACGGGCGGTGCGGATCGCCTGCATGATCTGCTCGTCAGTGACGAGGGCGTCACTGACTTCGCCGGGATCGAGTCGAGGCTCCCCATCTGTCACGATCTCGTGGTCGGCGGCCACCGCCCAAATTTCATGGGCGGTGGCCGTGATCGCCCGGCGGTCAGCGAGTGAAAATCGTCGGCGCCACATGTAATTGATCGCCTGTTGGGTGGGTGCTCGGCCGAGTTCGAACCGGATGAAAACGTAGGTTGTGCCCTTGAGCCGGCGATGAAGTTCGCTGTCGTTGAATCCGCGAGCGTGTTGATACAGGAACATACGCACGACCGACTTGAACGCGAAGTCGGTCGTGCTGGTCTGTGCATACTGATCCGAAAATGAGCCTTGCGAGACGTCGAGAGCGGCGATCACTCGGGTGATGTGATCGTGGAGCGAACACAGTTCCTCGGCCTGTTCGACGAGGGCATCCACCGCGAGTTCCGCAGTTGGCGTCGTCATAGGTGAATGACGACGCCGCTCATGACTGAGAGTACCGATAATCCGTTGTATCGCTGCGCTAGTGCTTTGTAGTATCCCATCCTCCGAACCTGTGGAAACGGCAGAGGTTGAGAGTTTGGAGTGCGACAAACCACTAGCTAGGCTACATATTCTCGGTCAACACTCGAACGCAACGCCCACGCCGATCGCAGAGAGCTATGCTGTGAGCGCGGGCCCCGGGGTCCAGGTATTGCCCTCGAGGGCAACGAGGTCGTAGCGGGCAAGGATCTGGAGGGCGTCGACGACCGCCTCGGCGTCATAGGCGTGATGCATCTCCGGCGGCAGCTGGTCGACGATGACACTCCGGGTGCCACCGTCGAGTCGCCGCACGGTCTCTAATAGGCGCGAGAAATCAGCCAGAACTGGCCCAAGCACCTCCTGCTCATCCGTCGACATCTGTAACTTCTCGACAACAGCGTCATATTCACCCGTAAGCTCCACCGTTATGTCGACACTTCTATCACATTCGTCGTGAGTTTCGTCCATATCTCGATAGATAGCATTCGAACGTACAAATACGTTTCCAAAACGGCTAATACGTGAGTCGAATACGGGTCTTCACCTCTCTTTCTACAGCCGAAGGCAGCGGCAGGGGGACGTCGTGCTGGACGGACGGTGCCTGAGAGTGACCGACAACTCCTATGACATCACGTATCGGTGTCGTCGAGCACGGTGGCATCCGTGGGCAGGGGGGAGCCACAATCTAGGTCTCGCCGACGGCACTACCGGATACGATCACGTCGACACGCCAGTCGGCGACGATCGCCACCAACGGTCCACCAGCATGCAGCTGATTCGTGGACGACTAGGACAAGGCCCTCAGACGACGACCACACAGCGCCCCGCTCTCGCTCGGTTTCGCTGCAGTCGGCGGCGTGGCCCCTAGACGGTGCCGTGGCCGTGGTTCCCATCGAGTCGTGTAACTACCGTGCTCCACGGGGGAGAGCGTCGAGACCAGCATCGCATCGGTCAGGCCGGCGAGTCCCCGAATCACCCCAGACGCCACGTAGACATGGTGAATCTATCCCACCGTGGCTCGTGGGAAGAACGTGGTGGAGACTCGACTCATCCTTTCCAACTACATGGGTGGTCATACGTTCTAGGCTAAGTGCAGCCGCTGGCTGAACCGGTAGTTGTTCCTTTCGTGAGAATCCGGTGGAAAGTGTGCTCTATGTACCTCCCACCGGATTCTGTGATCGAAGACCGACTCATAAGAACGTTTCCCGAAGACGAGTTGCGCGAGCTGGCTCGCGCAACGGATCTCGTCCAGCGAGAAGGTGGTAAACTTGACGCAGCCGCGTTGTTCTTCGCGCTCGCCCTCGGCTTCGCCGTGGGCGAAGACCGCTCGCTTGAAGCCTTCCGCCAACGCTATCTCCAGAACGTCGGCGGCTCGCTCGCCTATGCTTCCTTCCACGACTGGTTCGTCCCCGCGCTCTGTGAGTTCCTCCGCGAGATCCTCGATCGCGCGATCGAGGATCTCTCAACCAGCAGTGACCAGCTCCGAGGTCGTCTCGATGGGTTTCGTGACGTACTCCTCGTCGATATGACCGTCGTGACGCTCTATCAGTCTCTGACCGACGAATTCCCTGGATACGGTGACGACCACGCTGGAGCGAAGCTCCACGTGGTCGAATCCGTCTCGACGGGCCTGCCAACGCAGTTTTCGATCACAGACGCGCGCACGAACGAGAGCACCGAGCTATCCACCGGCGGGTGGATAGCCGGTGCGTTGCTGATCTACGATCAGGGCTACTTCGACTACCGCACGATGGATCTCATCGAATCGAATGGCGGCTGGTTCGTCACGCGGCTCAAATCCAATGCGAACCCCCTGATCGTCGAGGAACTGCGGAGATGGCGTGGCGACGCCATCTCCTTGACCGATCGGAAGCTCCACGACGTCCTTGACGATCTTCACCGAGACGTCATCGACGTACGTGTAGAGGTTTCGTTCAAACGACGACGGTACCAAGGGTCGCGCAGTCGCGCGACCCGGACGTTCCGCGTCGTCGGGATTCGCAACGAGGAAACCGAGAAATACCACCTCTACATCACGAACCTGCCCGTTTCAGACTATCGCGCGCCTGATATCGCGAAGCTCTATCAGGCGCGCTGGGAAGTCGAACTGCTGTTCAAGGAACTCAAATCGACGTTCAATCTCGACGAGGTTTCCTCGAGCAAACCGGAGGTGGTTGAAGCACTGATCCTGATCGCGGTGTTGTCGCTGGTCGTAAGCCGTGCGTTGCGGCAGTTGTTCGTCGAAATCGTCGCGTACAACCAGGACAGCGACGACGACCGGGAGCCGTCGTCGCTTCTACCCCGGCGGCGGTGGTCGAAGGTGTTCAGCCGCTACAGCGCCGAGATCTTACGCCGAGTCGCCAAGCGACTCGGCTATGAGTCACCGCATCTGGTCGGGTTGATTTACCGAGACGCGCTCGACCCGAATCAGCATCGGCCGTCACTCCTCGAAGACGTCCAGTACGGCGAGTTCGTGCGCGAACTCGCCTGAAGAGGTATGAGCGACTGGCTCGCTCATGCCGATAGCGGTAGCACTGCCGAATGAGAGGCGTGAGCGGTGATTTTGGAGCGCTCACCCCCGGTGAGCGCTCCAATTGTCCGTCGATCCGTCCCGAGCATTGACTGATTCGTCGCTGCTCGCCTTCAGTCCTCGATGCCAGAGCCAATCCCGTCCGTCTTCTCCTCTGATTCAGCTGCTTAACCTAGAACGCATGCCCCATCACCTTCAGGCGTCGCCCATCCATGTTCGGTTAAGGAGCGAAACCGACAGACGGTGATGTCTTGATGAGGTTATCTTCAGCAACCGCGTAGAGAGAGGTTGTGCTAAAAGAACTCTCTCCAACACTCATACGACGGCGATTGACTTCTCTCTTTCCAGCGGACTTCATCGAAGACATCGCGCGCGCGATGTCGTCCAACGCCGCCGGACGATCGACATCACGATGCTCGTCTGGACGCTGATCATGGGCTTCGCCGTCGATGGCGAAGCCCGTACCATCGCCGGATTTCAACGGGCGTACTCCGCAGCAACCAACCAGACCGTTGCCCGCTCAAGCTTCTACGACCGGTTCACGCCAGCACTCGCAGCACTGGTGAGCGACCTCCTTGAGCACGCTCTCGAGGAGGTCGCAGTTCCTCACACGATCGCGCCCCAGTTCGAGCTGTTCCGAGAGGTGCTGATCGCCGATGCAACCGTGTTCAGGTTGCATCGGCTTCTCGATGCGTTTCCAGCCACCCACTCGGATCAATCCGGTGCGAAACTCCACCTCGTGCAGAACGCGACCAAGCAGACGATCGAGCAGTTCCAGCTCACCGATGAACGCACCCACGAGAGCAGCCAGCTCCGCACCGGGAGCTGGCTGCGAGGCCGGCTGTTACTGTTCGATCTGTGCTTCTACAGTTTCCGCTGGTTCGCGTTGATCGACGAGAACGGCGGCTTCTTCCTGACTCGGCTGAAGTCGAACGCAAATCCGTTGATCGTCGGAGAGCGACGGAAATGGCGCGGGCGCGCCATTTCCTTGCCGGAGCGTCGTCTTCGGGACGTTCTGGGAGACCTGACTCGGGAGATCATCGACGTAACCGTGGAGATCGAGTTCAAACGGCGGGCATACGCTGGGAAGCAATCGACAGATACGGTAGAGTTTCGCGTCGTCGGTGTCCTCGTTGCGGACACCGACGACTACCACCTGTACGTGACGAATCTGCCCGATGCGTTTACTCCCAGGCAGGTCGCAGCGCTGTACGGATTGCGGTAGGAAGTGGAGTTGCTGTTCCGGGAGCTGAAATCGCTGTACGGGTTGGAGAAGTTCCAGACGAGTGATCCAGCAATCGTTGAGCTGTTAGTGGTGGCGGCTCTGCTGACGCTGACGGTCAGCAGAGCCTTACTCGGGGAGTTTCAGGAGCTGTTCCCAGAGACCGTGTTCCCCCAGGAACGCTGGGCGAAGACCTTCCGGTCTCTCTCCCAGCTCATTCTCGAAGATCTGGCCCAGTCATTCGGCCATCCACCGCCGAACTTGCCGGAGTTGATGCTTCGTGACGCCTGCCAACCAGAGAAATCACGCCTCTTACTCGGCGAACGAGTGGCTAAAGCCTTCATGAGGCCGTCCAATGCTTAACCGAACACCAATGAGGCGTCGCCTCCGAATCTCCAGCATCAGCAGGTTCTGACCCGACGACACGGGATCAATTTGACCAGCAGTAATATAGGGAATCCGTGCAGACTGCAAAAACTCTGCGCTTCTATGGCTCCACAGTCATCGCAATACTCGTGGTTAGCGCTCATCTGGAAGCACCTCATCAGGTTTCTGCGGTGGTACTGACTGCTACCGCCGCAGGTCATCGGCAGCGGAGCTTGGAAGTTACTCCAAGGAGCAGTTGTACGGACGGAACCGTACCCAAAATGAGGCGAACTCTGGGAACCGGAAGGGGAGGACCCAGCAGATGAAGGAGTCAGTCCGACGAGTCGGGTGAGACACGGGTGGTCATCTATGCGCGGGTGAGTTCTCAGGCGCCAGTAGAGGAAACCAACAGCATCGAACGCCAGTTGCTCAACCTCCACGAAATCATCGAAGAAAAGGGGTTCAATCTGGTGCACAAGCCTTTCACGGGCCCTTCTGTATCCGGAACAGAGATCAACCAGGAAGGACGGAAATCCCGTCACAAATTCCTTCAGACGGACAGCGAAGAAAACAAACACAGGGAATGCCCGCCCGGACGGAACGGGCGGTCTTGTGGCAGACTGGCGTAGTGTTGGAAGGCGATAATTTATGCTACTGGCCATCTCACGGCACTGTATGCGATTTGTCCGCTTCAACGAGGATCGACTAGGACTGCTCAACAACGACGGTACGGGCATTATCGACCTGACCGACCGCCTCGGCATCGAGTTACACGACCCGCTCCTGACGTACATCAAGGGCGACTACGACGCGAGTCAGTACGAGGACGCCACCCCCGACGTTGACCGGAGCGACGTCGAACTCGGCGCCCCCATCCACCGGCCTAGGAAGGTCATCGCCGCACCCCTGAACTACGAGAACCACATCGAGGAGGCAATCAGCGACCGTGACATTACCACGGAAGAGTGGTTCAGCATCGAGGACAAGGGCTACTTCCTGAAGGCGCCTTCAAGTGTCGTCGGCCCTGACCACGGCGTCGAACTCCCCTTCTCGGATCGCCGCATCGACCACGAGATCGAACTCGCCTTCGTCATGGCGGACGATGTAAAGGACATTGAGGCTGAGGACGCGTGGGACCACATCTTCGGGTACACCGTCCTGCTCGACATCTCCGTACGCGGCGACCAGGACCGCTCCAACCGGAAGTCATACGACACGTTCACCGTCATCGGGCCGTGCGTCGCCACGCCCGACGAAGTTGGCGACCCCCAGGACCTCCAGATGGAACTCCAGTTGAACGGCGACACCCAGCAGGACGAGAACACCGGCGATATGGTGTACACGTGCGCGGACGTCGTGCAGTACGCGAGTCTCGGCGCAACCATCGAAGCCGGGGACGTCATCACCACCGGGACGCCGGAGGGCGTCAGCCAACTCCACGACGGCGACACCATCCACGCCGAAATCGAGAACGTCGGCGAGATGACCGTCGACGTCACCGAACGCGACACCCGGTTCACCGACGTCGACGTCCAGAAAGGCGGTCAAAAGTAGCTACGAACCTCGCTGCTTCTCGTATTAGTGAAACGGCATCGATACGACTGTGTACTGGCAATCCCGAGATGGAGACGACCGGTATCTACGAGTTCGGCTGGGCTTCAATGTAGAAGTTGGACGCTTCCAGCACCGGGGGGTCCGTCATGCCGAGCAAAATCGCCTCTGTTCAACGTAGGGAGAGCAAAACCCAGAGAGGAGACACACCACCAGTCCCGGCGTTAGTGCGGATTTACTCTTCTTTAACCGGGATCAATATTCCATTCGGCAAACTTCTCGCTGTAGAACTCGGAGTGTTCGTCAAGACACTGTAACTGGTCGGGTATCTTCTCCTCGTGGAGCGCGCGTATCTCACTCCACGATTTCGTCTCGATCTCGTCATAGGTATCGGTCACTATTGTCGTTTCGGGGTAGTCGACGACTTCGCGTTGGCGTCACCTTGTTTACGTCGGTTCCTCAGTACATGATTGTTGACAGTGCCTGCAGGCCTGGTCCAAGGACACGAGCGGTCATGTGTATGTATGTTATTCACCTAAAGTGCCGTTCCTTGAAGACGGGCACGTATTATCCCGTTTCTTGATTCTAATAAGTCATTCGGTGACGGGAGGAGGTAATTAAAAGTTTCGGTATGCCGGTACGCTGTGGACTCTGCGAATTATTTCGTTGCATCTCCACCCCCATCAGCCACGGCCAGTGACGCCGCGTCCTGGGCGGTTGGCAACAATCTATCAAATGCTTCGGCTGGCGTCTCCAGCTCGTCGTACCTGAGGCTCTGGTGCGGGCGGTCCTGGTTGTAGTACTCGAGGAACGCCTCGAGTGAGTCGAACCGCCAGCGGTGCTTCTCGTAGGTCTGGAAGAACCGCTCGATCTTCCCGTTCGATTGCGGTCGACCCACCTGGCAGAGCGTTTGCTTGATGTCGTTATCGGCGAGATAGCTCTCGAACTGGTGGTCGGCCTCGCCGTGGTCATCGCGGGTATTCGCGTAGAACTCCGTGCCGTGGTCGGTAATCACCTCGAGGAGCTCGCCAGTGTCGGTATATTCCGTCCGGACCTCGTCGAGGAGCTCGATGCTTGCGTCACCGGATCGTGCATCGGTCTCGATCATCCCGAGGACTTTGGTGACGCATCGTCCTCGACGGCGAGACACCATTGCTTACGGCTGTTTTCGAACCAGTCCATGTGGACGGTCACGAGCGAGTACTCGCGTTCCCAGCGGACCCACGGCCGCTTCCGGCCCTGTTTATTCGGATTCTCGGTCACGTGTTCGTACTCCTGGAGGATGGCGTGGACGCGGTTGTTGTCGATCGTGAGGCCGTCACGCGAGCGGAGAACGTGCGCGATGGCTTCGGCGCCCTGCTCGTGGCGGGCGTAGAGCTCGAGGATGCGGTCGACGAGATTGGCTGGATACTCGGCGTAGGGCTTCCGGCCCGGCGTCTGGAGCGTGGGGAGCTCGCCCGTGTCGCGATACTCCTTGGCGAGTTGCTGGACGCGGCGCCGGCTGATCTCGAAGCGCTCGGCGACGTACTGCGTGTCCAGCTCGTGATCGACAACGAGGTGACAGACCCGGTCGACATCGTCCTGGTCCAGCTGCACCTGACACCGACGATTCAGGGGGTCATAATCCCGACGAAATCTTTCCCAGATTCCACAGTGTGCCGGTACGCACCCACTGTCAGGCCGAACGCATGGTTCCGTGAATGCCACGAACTTGTCCTCACCGCCGCGGCCTACAACCTCGAACAAGCACTCAAACAGTGATCCCTACGCCTTTCGTGGATTCAATAAAGCAGTCGGAACGAAAATCCGCATCCCACCGGGGACACTGCAGACGTTTGTAGAAATACTGGTATGTAGGGCGGCTTGCTCGTGGTTGTCGCACTGAACGTTGCAGCCTCCGGTAGTGACCACGACGATCAGGGTTCAACCGAGTTAGTCGCCGAGGTTGCAGTAGGCTTGCCTAATCGAAAAATTGATTTGCATCGTCTCGTATTAGCGTTAATGGAACGAATTCTGTTGGCGAACAGCGCGTTTGAGGGCGACAACAACGCCTACCTCTTCACCGATGGCTCTGAGACAGTACTCGTCGACACGGGCGACTGGATGAACGCGACACGAACCCAGCTGGAGGCCGGACTCGCAGACCATAGTGTCTCGATGGCCGACGTTGACCGCGTCTTCCTCACCCACTGGCATCCGGACCACACTGGATTAGCGGGGAGAATCCAAAAAGAGAGCGGTGCGATAGTACATGTACACGAAGCTGACGCACCACTCGTCGAAACCAACGAGCATGCATGGGAGGAGATGAAGGCCAAACAGCAAGCCCTGTTCGAGGTGTGGGGGATGCCCGACGAGGACCGAGCGGCTCTCACTGAGGAGATGTCGAACGCCCTTGAACTGGACTACGCCAAACCGACGGTCGAACCGTTCGTGGACGGAGACACGTTCTCGGTCAACGGAAACGAACTCAGGGTCGTACACACGTCGGGGCATGCGGATGGACTGTGCATCTTCGAGATGGAACTTGACGGCAGGCACGGCGTCTTCTCCGGCGACGCACTTCTCCCCAAGTACACGCCGAACGTCGGCGGCGCAGACGTCCGCGTCGAGCGGCCTCTTGAGAAATACCTGCGTGCACTCCGTCACATCGCCGACGCGAGCTACGACCGCGCGTGGCCGGGACACCGCGACCCAATTGACGACCCGACGGCGCGCGCCGAGGAGATCATTCACCACCACGAGGAACGTGCGTGGCGGGTCCTAGATGTCCTTCGGCGCGACGGACCCAGCAACCCGTGGGCGGTGAGTGCGGCGCTGTTCGGTAACCTCCACGGAATCCATATCCTCCACGGCCCCGGTGAGGTGTACGCTCACCTTGAGCACCTCGAACGTGAGGGATTCGTCGAGGCTGACGGAGGGAAATACCAACTGACCGACGACGCACGAAGCGCGCTCGACACTAGCAGTGAGGATCGCTGGCCGCTCAACGCGTGACGGCGGAGCATTCCACCTGGACGACTACTAGCTCGTGGTCTCTTCCCGCCACAATCCTCGAACGCGATGGGCCTGACGTCTGGCGACCGCAGGGCTTCGAATCTGACCGGATCTTCCGATACTTGCTCCACGTCCCCTGCTGCCGCCAAATACACGAGGTGGGATAGTGACTCGCCCCTCCGAATTTCACGTGGATCCCGTGCATTTCGCCGAAGAGTTTGACAGCGACGTCCCATGGCGTCGGTCGATGTATGCGGATGACGCATTCAAGAATCCGCTGGCTTCGATGGGGCAGTGTTCAGATAAGGTCGAAGGATGAGGCGAACGTGGTTTCTTGGTGTCCATGCAAGAACCAGACCGCCTCATCGAATGTAGCGACTTTCCGGAGTTAGAGTTTGTGGAGCGAGAGGCGACACCCGAGCCAGCGATGAAGCTCGGTATCCAACTGCATTTGGCGGGATTGTCGCTGTCGGATACCGTCCCTGTCTTGGAGGGCCTGGGTGTCAACCGGTGTCGCACTACCGTTCAGAACTGGATTCAGAAGGCCGACCTACAGCCTGCCGAGGGTCACGACCCGAATCATGTCGTCGTCGACGAGACCGTGATTCAGGTCAACGATCAACGTTACTGGCTGTACGCTGCTGTCGATCCCGACACCAACCGCCTGCTCCACGTGCGTCTCTATCCGACCAGAACCACCGCGCTCACGGAGATGTTCCTCGCAGAACTCAAAGAGAAACATCTCGTCGACGATGCACTCTTTCTGGTCGACGGAGCGCCCTGGCTGCAGGCGGCCTGTCATCATCACGGCCTCCGATTCCAGTATAACACCCACGGGAATCGGAATAGCGTCGAACGCGTCTTCAAGGAGCTCAAACGCCGGACGAACGCCTTTGCAAACCACTTCAGCGCCACACCAGAAACCGCAGAAACGTGGCTCCAATCGTTCGCAGTTTGCTGGAACCAGCTAATCTAAACAATGCCCCGGTAGTCGCCTGACCCCCGCTCTGAAGCTTGCTCATCCGTAGTGGCGTCAGCTGGATCGACGAGATCACAATCTCCGCTTCTGAACACCTCAATGGAATTGAAAAGATGCTATAGGGAAAGGCCACCTGAGTTCTGATCAGAGACCAGAGAGCGAACTCTAAACGGTGGCTCGTCAGGCAAAATAGATTGGACAGCCTCTATCACTGAGGTTGGAAACGCGAGACGGTGTTGCAAACAGCCTGTTGTCTGCCGACTGCTTGATTAGCTTGGTTGTGCTTCCGCGTAGAAGTTGAGCGCGCGCAGCACTGGTTCGTCGGTGATGCCTAGCAGGATGGCCTCCTCGTCGTCGGGCTCGTGGTGGTGAATCTCGTCCGACGGCACCACGAAGATGTCCTTCTCCCCCCACTCCAGTGCCTCGTCGCCAACGTGGGTGACGCCCTCGCCCTCGATGACGAAGTACACCTCCGTGGAGTTGTGGAAGTGGTCGTCGGTGGCCTCCTGGAGGAGTTGTGCGCGGAACGACATCGTCGGCGTCACGGGCGCCTCGCCGGTCGCCGGGTTAACGTACGCCATGCTGTGGCCGTCGTAGGGATCCGGGTCGTCGTTGTCCGCGTGCTGGCGCAGCGCCTCCAGCATCTCCGCCCAGCCGAAGCGGTACGGCGGCGTCGGCTCCTGATTCCCCTCGAACGGTCCGGGGATGGAGCCGTCGTCGTCCGCGTTGGTCGGGCGACCGCGGCCGTACTGAGAGTCCCAGTAGCCCTGTGTCTTCGTCACCGGCTGGCGCTCCAGTTCGTGGTTCTCGAAGACGTGGGAGTTGTTCAGGGTGTCGAGGAACAGCGGCAGGTCGAGGATGTCCAGCCACGCCGCCGTCTTGTCGGAGTCGTTGACGTGGTCGTGCCACTCCCACTGCGGGGTGGTGATGAGGTCGTGGTCGTGCATCGGGAACTCCTCGCCCGCGACGACCGTCTTCATCTCCTCGTGGCCGTCGATGGTGAACCGGAGCGCACTCGCGGCGTGGCGGTGCGCGGGCGCAGTCTCACCGGGCGAGACGGTCTGGACGCCCACGTAGATGGTGTTCGAAATCGCGTGGGGCGCGTTGATGGGGACGGCGACCCGCCGCTGGAAACCCGGTGGCAGGTCCTCGATGGGCACGTCCTCCTCGATGCCGTCGATTGCCGCCTGGATGTCTTCCCACTTCCAGATGTTCGCGCCGATATCGTCCACGAGGTTCCCGAAGTCGTCCTCGACCTCCCACAGCGGCCGTAGACTGTGCTCCTCGAGGATGCCCCGCGTCTCGGAACTCAAATCTAGGGAGTCCTCGGGCTCTTGCTGTGCCATAGTAGTCATTTACCACTCATTCGGCATAAGTGTGTTGGAGACAGTTAGCGGCGGTGTAGGTTGATGGGTAGTAACAGTTTGTACTCCCATCCTCGGATTTCTGAACGTAGCTGTCACTACCCTCTCCCTATTGACACCGGAGGAACTGGCGGTGCCGTCACTGGATTTGATGACTTTGGTGGTTGATCTGCCATGATCTTCTCAAAGCGAAACGTCCCGTGATTCTGGGCAAAGCTCACGTGTGGACGACCGTTCCTGTAGACCGACAGCGAATCACTCAACGCTCACAGTAACACTTGGCTGCGTGCCGATCGGTACCGCCGATACGGCACGCCTAACTTCTCTCATCCGCTAGTTCCCACCTTCGATCGCGTTCGTCGTTACTGGCCCTATGAACTCTCCTGTCTCTTCGTCCCAGAAGGACGGATACTCTGCTTTAACCCGCTCTACTTCGGCCTCGTACAGCGTCTCATACTCCGCTTGGAGATACGTTTCCAACTCCTCGTAGCGGCCCTCCTTGTGCAGCTCCTCAACGCGCTCGTCACCACGAGCGAGTGCGCACAATCGGTGAAAGAGACAGTTCACACGGGCTGGAAACTGTCGTTGTAGCAGTCTTCGTCGTCGGTTACACAGTAGGCAACGCCCTCCATCGGCAGTCCCAACGCGTTCGCGAGGACGCTCGCGAACGCAGTGTTTCGACACTGCACGCTGGCAAAACAGTCCAACTGCGGCAGATAGCCCAAGTTGACGGTGAATCCCTCTGGAGGAGGACGCGGGTTCTTCCCCTCCTGCTTGCGTTCCATGTTCTCCTCGTAGAGGTCCTTCTTCGCGCCCTTCTTGGCCGGATATGTCTCATCGGCACAGCCAGCTACCTCCTCAATGCCAGCTTCCGCAAGTTCCTCTCCGTATTCTTCCTTGAGTTCCTCAACCGTCCCCATGTCGAACAGAGCGGCTAAGACGTTCTGCGTGAATGATTCGCCAGCGACTGTGATGCCGTGTCGTTCGGCGAACTTGTCGCCGAACTCACGGACATAGCGAGCAACGGTGTCCTTGTCAACCTGAATCCCGATCTTCTGGAGTTGGTTCTCCACCGCCGTCTTGTGTACCGCCTCCGCGAGAAATTCGATGTGGAATGAACCGGTTTCCTTCGGATTCGGTCTTTGCTTGTTTGGCATATGGGAACCAAACCACTACAACCTACGTTCCGATACCGCCACAGTTAGCAGGCCGCAAAAACTGGCTGTCGAGGGTCGGGCGCGTCGGATGCATGGGGCCAGGAGCGAACCAGTTGAACCGTCGGGCGGGGCCTCCGGCCGGCAGGTTACGTCTGGACTTGTGCGTCGAAGACATCCGCAGATCGGAAGACCGCACGGCAGTCCTCGCACACCATCTGTCCCTGGATGGCGTACTCCCAGAGTTTCCCGCCGCACTTGAGGCAGTCGAAGTGCGCTTTCACGAACGGGTCCTCCTCGGCGTACGGATTCTTGAACTCGGCCATGCCAGTACGTGACGATGGCATCCTCAAAAGCATATCGTTTCCGCCACCCCAGCGCGGTCAGTCTACGTACCCGGCCATCGCCTCGCGAAGGTCCTCGGGGAGTTCACGCGCGCCCTCGCCGCCGGTGTGTGCGCAGACGCGCTGTTCGTACCCGGAGAACGCGACGGCGTCCTCGAGGTGCGCGACGTACTCGAACCGCACGCTCTTCGTGCCAGGGTCGGGCGTGAGGTCGATGGTGACCTCGTCGCCTCCGTGGAGGGGGTTCTCGAACTCGAAGTCCATCTCGACGAGCGGCAAACCGAAGCCGTGTCCCTGTGAGATCTCCCAGTACGGGTAGCCGAGTTCCTCCATGAACATGTCGCTCGTCTTGTGTATCGCATCCACGATGCGCGGGTAGTGCGCGATGCCGAACGGGTCAGTGTCCGAGAACCGGACCGTCCACGTGTGTTCGTACATCAGTCCCCCTCCTCGTCGAGGACGACGAGCGCGTCCAGCGCGACGGCGCCGTCCGCGGTAGCGAGCACGGGATTCACGTCGATTTCCGCGATTTCGTCGTGTTCCACGACGAGGTCGCCGACGGTCGTCACGACTGCCGCCAGCGAATCTAGGTCCGCTGGCGGGCGACCCCGGTACCCCTCGAAGAGCGGAGCGGCGGTGAGCTCGCGGAGTGCGCCGAGTACTTCGGCGTGCTCGATGGGCGCGATCCGATGACTGGTGTCCTCGTAGAGTTCGGTGAAGATGCCGCCGAGACCCGCCAACACGACGGGACCGAAGGAGGCGTCACGGAGACCGCCGACGATGACCTCGGTGCCGGCGTCGGTTTCGGCGGCGGCCTCCACGAGCACGCGCGCCTCGATTTCTCGCTCCGCGGCG
>NZ_JAQIVI010000096.1 GCF_028618695.1 Natrinema soli
GGCGATCACCACGCCGGTCGAGGCGGCGCAGGCGCCGTGATGGGTGCCAAGCGGCTCAAGGCTGTTGTCGCCCGGGGCGATCCTCCGTCGGGCCTCGAGGACCTGCGCGAGCAGTACGCGGAACGCTATCGCGAATCAGACACCGGGAAGTGGCTGCAAGCGAGCGGCACCGTCGAAACGGTCGACTTTGCCAACGAGACCGGCGTCCTCCCGACGCGCGGATGGCAAGATGGGCAGTTCGAGGGCGCAGACGACATCGGCATCGCCGCCGTCCGCGAACTGGCGCGAGAGCGGGAGTACCCGGACGACGAAGACCCCGGAGGGTACCGTGTCGAGACTGACGCGGGCGAGAGCGTCCCCCGCGGTGCGACAGCGATGACGCTCGGCGCGGGCCTGGGCATCGACGATCTCGACGCCGTGGCGGAACTCGGAGCAACGTGTGACCGCCTCGGCGTCGATCTGATCAGCGCCGGAAACACCGTCGCGTGGGCCGTCCGTGCCAGCGAGGCGGGCCTGCTAGATCACTCGTTTTCCTTCGGTAATCCCGACGGCGCACGATCACTGCTCCACGACATCGCAACTCGAGAGACGACGCTCGGCGACGCACTGGCGGAGGGAGTCGACGCGGCAGCCGAGCAGTTCGGCGGCGATGATCTCGTGCCGACGGTCAAGGCGATGGAACTGCCCGCGTACGATCCCCGGGGTGCCGAGAGCATGGCGCTGGCCTATGCCACGAGCGACCGCGGTGCCTGCCACCGACGAGCGACCCCGATCGAGCGAGAGGTTTTCGAGAACTGGAGCCAGGAGCGGGCCGCCCACGCCGTCGCGACTGAACAGGACCAGCGAGCGATTTGTTGGAGCCTGATCGTCGACGACTTCGTCGGCGACGTCTTCGACGATCTCGGTGCCGAGTGGCTGGACGCCGTGGGGTTGGACACCAACGGAGACCTGCGGACGATCGGTGAGCGCATCTGGACGCTCACCCGGTTGTTCAACGTTCGCGAGGGCATCTCTCGGGCGGACGACGAACTACCGCCCGCGCTCCGAAAACCCCTCGAGTCGGGGCCGAACGAGGGGCAGGCGGTAGACGAGGACCGTTTCGAAGCGATGCTCGACGCCTATTACGCGGAGCGCGGGTGGGGAGCCGACGGTCGACCGGCCCGCGAGACAGTCGATCGTCTCGGGTTGGACGAGGTCGTCGACGACGAGACGCCGCTGGCCGAGCACCCCCTGGAACGGAAGTGATTGTCGTAACGGCCACTGCTCCGTCAGGACGCCAGGCCGTCTCGGCCAGCAGTCGCGGCCGAACCGTTTCGGCGCTCATCCGGCACCAGTCCGGACGAAGCTGGTCGTTTGGTAACTACAGCGGCCAGTCGTCGACAACTTCCAGAAGCGGACGTAGCTCCGCAGCGTTCTGTGTTAGCGTGACTGTATTCTGGACCTGATCGTACTCGACGATATCCGCATCTGCTAGTTTCGGAATGTCTGCGTGAGAGAGCGACACGTAGACGTCTTTCGAGTCCTCTTTCGAGACATCGGCCGTCCCAGTGCCGTTCTCCAAAGCGGCGACTTCATCTGCCAGGTCCGCTAACGCCATCGGGTTGTCGACCGGTGGCAGGCATTGAAGCACGTACCGACGGCGCTCGTTCGACAGAATCTCGAGCGCGGTATCCGCTGCTATTGATTCGATATCGGTGGGATCCGGCACCGGGGCTGCAGTCGAACAGGGAGTGTTATCCGGCATTATAACTACGTACCTCCGTATTATGGTAAAAGTGTGTTGGCGAGGGAGAATTATATTTCCCAATGACCAAATACAGAATTACGAAAGCAAATATTATAGACTATCTTATATTTTATAGTCTGCACCACGGAACAGTGTGTGGCCGTGTTACCCGAGAGGATTCGGCCACGAAATCCCGGCCGTCAAGCGCTCACCGAAGCTCCATTTGCTCGGCGCGCTTGACTGCGAGGTCGGCGATCTCCTCGACGGGGCTGTCCGAACGGTCGGCGAGTACGCGCACCAGCATGCCGAGCTGAACCGCTGCGGCTTCCCGGAGTTCGGCCGCCTCCTCGGTATCGTTACCGAAATAGTACTCGTGACGGCCGTTCTCGTGGACGATACCAGTGTACACCGAGCGGAGATCGTTACCGGAGACTGCCTCCGCCGCTTCCGTCTTGACTTCCTCGAAGCGAGGGTTCGTCATCGTACCTGATATTCGCCCAGAGGGTCCTAACCTCTTTGATGAGAAAAGTGAACGATCGGTGAGAGACCGACTTGCGTCGGTCCGTTGGAACCGGAGTGGCCGTGTACGGGACGGGGAGACGGATCTATCACAGGATCCACCGAACCCTGAAAGCCCGGTTGTGACACACCCACGACTTCGGTCGTGGGTTTTGCGCCCGGTATTACGCAAAACTAGTTACAGTAGTCCAGTCATGAGAGTTTTTATCCCTGCGATTCAACGGTATAACCAATGGAACGGGGTACGAGTACCACTAGTCGCTCAACTCTCGTCCGCGTCGCGACCGACGTAGCGGCGAACGGCGACGAACAGGTTGTGACGGCGATTCGAGACGAAGCCGATTCGATACCGGTGATTCGCACAGGACCAACCGGTGTGACGGGGAGCGAACCGCTCGTCATGGCAACGCACGAGGGCCGGACGGCGTTCTTCGCTGACTCGGATTCGTCGACCGCCCGAGGCGTCGTCGACGCGCTGGAAGACGGAACCGTCCCAGCGGATGACGCCGACGCGGTCGTCGAACACGGGTTCGAGACGACGTCGCTCCCAATCCCGAACACGGGACCGCTCTCGGTCGGTCAGCGGTCGGTGCTCGGCCGGTGTGGATGGGTCGATCCGCTCGAGCCGAACGACTGGCCGACCGTCGCGTCTGAACGAACCGCCGAGACGGTGACGGATATCGGACTCCTCGGTCGGGGTCGCGGCGACGCCACCGCCGATGACCCCGTCACCGACGCGTGGGAGACCGTCCGGGACGCGGACGGAGACCCGGTCGTGGTTGCCAATGCGAACGAGACGCGCGACGAGCAGCGAGCGGACGAGGTACTGCTCGGCGGAGCGCCGATCGCTGTCCTCGACGGGATAGCAGCCGTCGCCGAATATCTGGGTGCCGACGACGCCGTCGTCTACCTGAATGAGGAGGATAGCCACCTGCATCGACACCTCCGCGAAGCGATCGATGCAGTCGCCGGCGAACTGCCGATCGTTCCGCAGCTGGTGGCCGGCCCCGACGAGTACCGCGCCGGCGCCCCGACGGCTGCGCTCGAGGCGATGGAAGGGGCCGACCGCATCGAACCGCGTCTCCAGCCGCCGTCACCCGCCGAGTACGGTCTCTACGGACGGCCGACAGTTATCCACACGCCGCGGACGTTCGCACAGATCTGGCAGGCGATCCGCGATCCGGACGCGTTCGATGCAAATGCTTCCGATCCGGGTACCCGGCTGATCACCGTCACCGGCGACGTCGCCGATCCGGCAACCATCGAACTCCTGTCGGACAGCAGCCTTTCGGTGGTACGAGAGGCCGTCGATCTGACAGGGGCGTTCAAGATGGCCTGCGTCGGCAGCGTCCTCGGCGGCATCGTGCGAGACCTCGATATTGCTCCGACCGCACAGTCGCTTACTGCGGCCGGTCTCGGGACCGACGGCGTCGTCGAACTCCTGAACGACGACCGGTGCGTGGTCGCCGATGTCGGCGAGCGCGCCCGGTTCGCATCCACCGAAAACAGCGGTCGTTGCGTGCCAGGCCGCGAAGGGACGCAACAGCTCACTGAACTCTTGCGAGACATCTACCAGGGATCGCTCGAGACCGATACGATCCGTGAACTGGGTCGAGTAATGGCGCGGTCGAGCAACTGCCAGATCGGCGCTCACGCGCCCCGTCCGGTAACGACCGCGCTCGACGAGTTCGAACCGGAGTTCCGAGCGCACACCGACGGCCGCTGTCCCAGCGGCACCTGTACGGAGAAACTATGAGTACTGACGACACATTCCCCGCCGTTCCCGACATCGAAGACACGCAATCGAACACGCCGGTCACGGCCGAATTCGAGACCGGCACCGCGAACGACCCCGACGTCGGCACCGACATCGACGAGCCGACGACGGTGACGATCAACAGCGAACCGGTGACCGTCCCGCCGGATTCGACCGTTATCGACGCGATGCAGGCCGTCAGTGACGAGACGGTCAGCGTCGACCCCGGTGCGGACGGCGTTGATGACGACACCGACGTCTCCGCGCTCTGCTACTACGACCGCGACGGCGACTGCAGCGGTGAGATCGGACCGCGAAGCGAGTGCCGGACCTGCATGGTCGAGACCGAAGAGCACGGCCTCGTTCCCTCGTGTTCGTTCCCGGCCGAGGACGGACTCTCCGTACAAACGGACACGCCGGATGCCGAGGAAACTCGGAGCGTCAACCTCGATCTGGTACTATCGAACCACAATCTCCGATGTACGACCTGCAACGGCAACGGGCGCTGCGAACTGCAGGACACTGCCATTAGCGAGGGCGTTGACCACCCACGCTATGGCGTCTTCGACGACCGTGACGAGTACGAACCCGTCGACGACAGTTCGTCGTTCATCCAGATCGACCGGAACAAGTGCATCCTCTGCAACCGATGTGTCGAGGGATGTAACGACGTCCAGACTGAGGGCGTGCTTCGCATCGAGGGCCACGGCGAGGACACGCGCATTGGCTTCCAGTCCGACGCCGAGACGATGGCCGAGTCCGACTGCGTCTCCTGCGGTCACTGCGCGACCGTCTGTCCGACGGGCACGCTGACAGAGAAGGATATCGGCGGCGCCGCGACCCTTCCGCTGCCGGGATTCAGCCAGCGTAACTCTGTCGGGACGGTTATCGAGCATAAGGAAGTCGAAACGCTCGACGACACGATGGCGCCGAATCGCTCGCCCGACCCCGGCGGAGAGAGTCGGATCAGAGCCAGTCTCAGCGTGAGTCTGGACGATCGAAGCGGTGTTTCCAAATTCATGGCACAGAGCAAGCGCCGTACGCTGGACCTCGCCACTGAGTACGGTCATAAAGCCATGCTGGCCGGCGAACACACCGCCGAGAACGTCGCCGCGACTGTGCTTCCCGAGGGACGACTGTTCGACATCGCGTCGGCCGTGAGCGACTACCGACTCGGTAAGATCGACAAGAAGGAGACGACGTGCGGGTTCTGTGCTGTCGGCTGTCGGTTCGAGATGTGGGGCAAAGACGGCGACGCGATCGGTGTCCAACCCGTCAAAGACCCCGCGAAGGCACCCGCCAACAACTTCTCGACCTGCGTGAAAGGGAAGTTCGGACACGAGTTCGCTAACAGCGACGAGCGGATCACGGAACCGCTCGTGCGTAACGACGACGGCGAGTTCGAGACGGCGTCCTGGGACGAGGCACTCGATCGCGTCGCAAACGAACTGAGCGCGATCCAGGCCGAACACGGCGTCGACGCGGTCGGCTGTCTCGCGTCGTCGAAGGGGAGCAACGAAGAGGCGTATCTCGTCCAGAAGTTCGCCCGTCAGGTTCTCGGCACGAAAAATATCGACAACTGTGCGCGGCTCTGTCACTCGACGACGGTGGCGGCGCTGCAACAGACCCTCGGGTACGGCGCCATGACCAACCGTATCAACGAGGACATCGGCGGGGCTGACGCCTATCTCATCACCGGGTCGAACACGACGGAGTCGCACCCGGTTCTGGCAACCCGAATCAAGCAAAACGTCCGAGACGGGGCCGACTTGGTCGTCTTTGACCCCCGTGAGGTCGGCATCGCCGAGCATGCAGACCAATACACGCGGACCAAACCCGGGTACGACGTCGCCTGGATCAACGGTCTCATTCGATACATCGTCGAGAACGATCTCCACGACGAGGCGTTCATTGACCGCAACACGAAGGGGTTCGAGAAAGTCAAGGAGAAGGTGCAGGCATTTACGCCCGAGAAGGTCGAAGAACTGGCGGGCGTTCCGTCCGAAGAGCTGAAGTCCGCCGCCGAAACGCTCGCCGACGCCGAGACTGTCGTCTTCGGCTGGGCGATGGGGATGACCCAGTCCAGCAATGGCACGCAGAATCTCCTTGCAATGGCCGATCTCGCCCTCACGCTCGGCCAGATCGGCAAGCCCGGTGCCGGACTCTCACCCTTCCGGGGACAGAACAACGTGCAGGGCGGCGGTGGCGACATGGGGACGCTTCCTGGAAGCCTTCCAGGCTATCAAGATCCAGCGAACCCCGAGGTCGCCGAGAAGTTCGAAGATGCATGGAGCAAGCGTCCGCCCGAGGAGCCGGGGCTCAAGGTGCCAGAGATGCTCTCGGAGGCTCACGAAGGTAACCTGCGAGGAATGTACGTCGTCGGGGAAAATCCTGCGCTGTCCGAACCCGACATCCAGCACGCCGAAGCGGCGCTCGAGCAACTGGAGTTCCTCGTCGTCCAGGACATCTTCATGACGGAGACGGCGACTCACGCGGACGTGATCCTGCCCGCAGCGACGTCGCCAGAGAAACACGGAACGTTCACCAACACCGAACGCCGCATCCAGCGAGTGCGGCCAACTGCGACGCCGCCCGGAACGGCACGCCAGGACTGGGAGATCACACAGGAGCTGGCCAACCGCCTCGGGTATGACTGGGACTACGACCATCCGCGGGAGATCATGGACGAGATCAGCGACCTGGTCCCGATCTACGGCGGTGTCAACTACGACCGCCTCGAGTCGGGCGACGAGCATGGACTCCAGTGGCCCTGCTGGGACGAAGATCATCCCGGCACACCATACCTCTACGATTACGAGGACGGAGCGTTCAATTTCGACGACGGTATGGCGCGCTTCGTACCCGCGGACGGTGGGCATCCCGGTGAGCTACCCGACGAAGAGTATCCGCTCACGCTCACTTCCGGACGAGTGCTCTACCACTGGCACACCGGCCAGATCACCCGGCGCGTCGAGGGACTCATGAGCCACGTCGGCGAGAGTTTCATCGAGATCAACCCGTCGACGGCCGACGAACTCGGCGTCACCGACGGCGAGTACGTTCGGGTCGAGTCCCGCCGCGGAGACATCGTCGTCAAAGCAACCGTGACAGACCGCGTCTCCGAGGGGACGCTGTTCATCCCGATGCACTTCGCTGCTGGCGCGGTCAACACTCTCACCCAGGAGAACTTCGACCCACATACCGGCATTCCCGAGTACAAAGTATCCAGCGTCCGCGTCGAGTCGCTCGGAATGGACGCCGATCCGGACGTGCTGCAGGCACCCGACGCCGGGGCCGATAGCGACGGCAGAACCGCGGCCAGCGACGACTGACCGCGCGGTCATCTCGACTGTCGACTGTGTCCGCTCGAGCGAACGAACGCTGCCCAGCGAGAGGGTCGCTGGCCGTGCCGCCGGGATCAGTCTGCTGGTTCGTTTGACGGGCTTCCCTGTACGGCCTTGTCCTGCGTCTGATAGGGAGTTAGAACGATTTTCTTGTAGGCGATGGCACCGGCCGACCGGACCGACCACGTAGATTGCCGCGTGCGCCCAGAAGCTCGGGCCGCCGAAGAGACTGTTCGTGACGTACGGGCCGAGGGTCCGGGCGGGGTTGAGCGATGCACCACTGACGATCCCGGCGGCGAGGTGAGCAACCGCCACGACGAACCCGATGGCAAGTCCCGCGAAATCGTTCGGCGTCCGGTCATCGGTAATGAACGCCATCACTGCGAACATCAGGAAGAACGTACCGACGGCCTCCGCACCGGCCGCCTGGACTGCGGCGACGTCGGGGAACGGAGCGGTCGCAGCTGCTACGGCGATGTCGATCGTTTCTCGCCCTCTGATCGCGATGAAGCCGAGCCCCTGTAGAGAGAACTCAGTTCCGGCCGATTCCGGTGCTGTCAATAATTCGATCGCGATGGCGCCGAAGAACACGATGCTGAACGTTCCGATGAACTCTGCCGCTACTTTTTGCTGAGCGTATAGTCGTCTATCATGATCCTGTGATACTGTTCGTTACAAACTGAGACCTCCGGAATGATCGTTGTTCGCTAACGACTGTTCCCGGTCACAAACGACAGTCGCCCGCAGCCGGAGCTAACGGGCTAGACCAGTATTCGACCGACGAAGCGGCCCAAATCGAAACGACAGCGGAGCGAGTACAAGTTCTGCCTGCGAGAACTTCAGCCGAGTTGATCCCATCAGGACGCGCCGTAGCCAACGTCTTCTCGAAGTTCGTCCCACGATTCGTGGAACCCGTACGTCGCCTCCGACTCTGTACTGATGGTGTTCTGGTACACATCGTCGTACTGTAATAACTGTGTCCAGCCGTCGTGAAACCGATAGCTACAGTACTGACACATAAACACCCGTATGACGCCGGATGTCAAAGGGGTATCGGTAACACTGGACAATAACCGACTGGATCGGAGTCGACAACCCGGGCATACCATCGATGGCAGAAAGTCACTGAACAATATCCATGCGGACGTGTTGCCGACCAGTACGCGAAGTCGAACCGAAACCCGACCCGCGAATT
Source organism: Natrinema soli (assembly GCF_028618695.1). The sequence goes on from NZ_JAQIVI010000096.1 coordinate 8,541, forward strand.
CGGCGAACTCTCGTTGCACGCTACGGACGATCGATCCCACGTGGTCGACTGCGGCTACTCGATTACTGCGAGAGCCTCGATCTCGACCGCCGCGCCCTTGGGAACACGGCCGACCTCGACGGCGCTTCTGGCCGGCGGCTCTTCGTCGAAGAACTCGTTATACGCCTGATTGAACTCGTCGAAGTCGTCGATATCGTCGAGGAACACGGTCGTCTTGAGGATGTCGTCTATCGATCCCCCTTCGGACTGGAGGATCGCGCTGACGTTGTCGAGACATTGCTGAGTCTGTTCATCAACTGGCGCATCGTCGAGGAGTCCGCCGTCGGTTGTAAGCGGGAGTTGACCTGCGGTGAAAAGCAGCTCACCGTTCGTAGTTGCCTGACTGTACGCGCCCACAGCTGCCGGAGCGTCGTCGGTACTGATTACGCGCTTCATAGATACAGATATCGACTCCTGTACCTTAAATGCCGGTACTGCGCGGGCTTAATGGCACAGAATATCAGATGTGTTATTTTTTGAGGTTGGATACCCGCTGCACGCAAGATACTTACCAATCATAATCGTTGTCTAGATATGGCGTTCGAACAATCACTCGAGCAGATAGATCCGAATACGGCCGAGGCCATCGACCTCGAGCGTGAGCGGCAGGAATCGACGCTGGGGATGATCGCCTCCGAGAATCACGTCTCGAAAGCTGTGCTCGAAGCACAGGGAAGCGTCCTCACGAACAAGTACGCCGAGGGATACCCCGGCGGGAGATACTACGGCGGCTGTCAACACGTCGACACAGTCGAGGAACTCGCTATCGAACGCGCAAAGGAGTTGTTCGGGGTCGACCACGCCAACGTCCAGCCCCACAGCGGCACACAGGCCAACATGGGTGTGTACTTCTCCGTGCTCGAACCGGGCGACAGGATCCTGTCGCTGTCGCTGTCGCACGGCGGACACCTCTCGCACGGCCACAACGTCAACTTCTCGGGACAACTCTACGATGTCGAACAGTACGAGGTCGATCCCGAGACGGGGTATATCGATTACGACGAACTCGAGAGCCACGCGCGCGAGTTCGACCCGGACCTCATCGTCAGTGGCTCCTCGGCATATCCCCGCGAATTCAAGTACGAACGTATCGGCAATATCGCGGGCACGGTCGACGCGTACCACCTCGCGGACATCGCTCACGTGACGGGACTCGTCGCTGCCGGCGTCCACGAGTCGCCAGTCGAACATGCGGAGTTCGTCACCGGGAGCACGCACAAGACGATCCGCGCCGGCCGCGGCGGCATCATCATGTGTGACGAGGAGTTCGCGGACGACGTCGACTCCGCAGTGTTTCCCGGTGCGCAGGGGGGACCATTGATGCACAGCGTGGCCGGCAAGGCCGCAGGGTTCGCAGAAGCGAGCACCGATGAGTTCCAGTCCTACGCTGTGCAGATCATAGCTAACGCGAATACGCTCGCCGACAAGTTCAATGACCGAGGACTCTCGCTGGTGAGTGGTGGAACGGACAAGCACCTCATGCTCGTGGATCTCCGCGACTCCCACCCCGATATCACAGGTAAGGAAGCCGAAGAGCTACTGTCCGACGTCGGCATCATCGTCAACAAGAACACCGTTCCTGGTGAAACCCGGTCGCCGATGGTTACCAGCGGGATCCGCGTCGGCACGCCGGCGCTCACGACCCGGGGATTCGGAGAAAAGGAGATGAAGACCGTCGCCGGCCTCATCGTGGACGTGCTCGACAATCCCGAGGACGAGGAGGCTCACGACCGAGCCGCTTCGACGATCGAACACCTTTGCCAAGAGTTCCCCATCTACGGGTAGCAGGCGAGACTCTCGTCTCAGGTTGACGAGTACATACCACTTTTTCGGCTGGATTCGAGCAGTAACGCCGTCGTACCTATCTCTCTGGCTAACGACGCTGCGTGACTGCAGACTGCGTTCAAGGCCACACCGGACATGTGAAGGCTGAACGGCCCGCTGCCTCAAGTGACGGACGCTCTGATCGAACTGTGTGACGCTGTCTTCCTCTGTGTGGCCGGGAGAGCGTGTCCCTAGACATCGCCAGAGAAGTACGGTGATCGATGCAACGGCAACGAGGACAGGTCACTGTGCGGCGAGCAGTAAAAGGACAGTCTGGACTACGTCACTCCACTGACTCGGACCCTTGACCGCGATCGAATGATCTATAGTGATAACTGAAATGAATTACATACCGATCACACAATCCGCGGTTCTCACTCACGATGCTCGCTCCGAACTACGATCCCGTCGTGCGATCGGGTGTATAATGACGTTCAGTGGCTACTATAGACTCGTTTCCGGCCGATCGTGCCCCTCGATGCGACGGCTCTCATCGACGGGGAGTGCTCCCGTGGCTCCTACTTCGACCGCTCGAAACCGAGCACGGCCGTCGAAAGCGATCAGTCATCGTCTGTCCCTTCGACGGACATCTCCTCTGGCGCGTCGAATGTCGCGGACGAGCGCGACACGGTGTCCGATTGATCGGTGTCGAAGAACAGAGGGCGTATATCACGGCAGGCGTAGCTGATCGCCAGCACCGCGAGGATAGTGATGACGGCGAATGGACCGCCGGTGATAATCGACGCCGCCTGTAGCGCGTCGACACCGCCGACGACCATCAGCAAGGACGCCAGCGCTCCGACCAGGGCCCCCCAGATCACGCGGTTGATCGTCGACGGCTCGAGTTCGCCGCCGGTCGTGAGCATCCCCAGCGCCAGCGTTGAGGAATCAGCCGACGTGACGAAGAATGTCGTGATCAACAACAAGAACAGGAGGTTCAATACGCCACCGACGGGTAGCGCCTCGAACAGCGGGTAGCCGGAACCGGCGACGCCATACTCGGAGATGACGCTCAGGATATTCGCCGCGTTGGTCGATTGGAGCTTGATCGCGGTACTACCCATAATTCCGAACCACGGAATCGTCACCGCCGTCGACGCCAGGACGCCGGTGGAGACGACCTGCCGGATCGTACGACCGCGCGAAACGCGGGCGATGAACAGGCCGACGAACGGCGTCCAGGAGAACCACCAGGCCCAGTAGAAGATAGTCCAACTCCCAACCCAGTTCGCGCCGTTGCCCGCGTTCATGAAGAGACTCATCGCGATGAACTGGTTGGTGTACTGCCCGAGCGCTTCCGTCGTGACCGTCATGATATACACCGACGGCCCCAGCACGAATGCCAGCAGCATGACGATCATGAACAGCCCCATGTTGAACTGTGACACCCGACGGATCCCTTTCTCGATACCCAACGTCACGGACAGGGTAAATGCGACAGTCAAGGCGGTGATAGCCAGCACCGTCCCGGCGTCACCGACCGATACCCCGGTGGTGTACTCGATACCGGTCAGGAACTGGCTCCCGACGAACCCCAGCGTCGTCGCGATACCGCCGAGGGTGGCGAACACTGCGAGGATGTCGACCAGTTTCGCCCAGACGCTGTCCAGATTGTCGATGCCCAAGAACGGAGTAAGCACCGTCGAGACACGCATGGGCGCGTCGTGCCGGTACGTGTAGAATGCTATGGGAAGCGACAAGATAGCGTACGCGGCCCACGCAGAAAGACCCCAGTGGAAGAACGTGTACTGGACAGCACCGACCGCTGCGTCGGACGTCTGGGATCCGGCGCCGACGAACGGCGGGACCGTATCGTAGTGGAAGATTGCCTCTGCCGGACCCCAGAAGACGATCCCTGCCGCGATCCCAGCAGAGTACAGCATCGCAAAGTACGACAGGAAGCTGTACTGTGGCTCCTCGTCCGGCTTGCCAAGTTTGATGTTTCCCCACGGGCCGAACACCAGAAACAACGCGAACACGACGACGAAGAACATCGCGAGGATGTACACCCAGCCCACGTTTTGCCACAGAGTCGAGTTCACACTGTTGATAGCGTTGGCAGCTGTGTCCGGCACCAGCGCGAACGCGACGACTGCTACCAACGCCGTGAGGAATCCGACGAGAAACACGGGAACGTCGAGTTCGCCCGTGAATCGAGCGAACCGACCGTTTGGCTCAGAATCGACCATATACAGTCACCAACGTTTGCCTCGGTTACGCACACGTGTCGATACGGATCTGACCGACCTCGCGACGCTGTTCTCTTGTGCGTCTTTAACTCGTGGTCTTCCCGCTTGCGCGGTACCCTTGTTTCGTGATAGCATGTGGTATTACCCATTTCCTAAGATTTCGTAGTGACGTATAAAACCCCTGGGAGTACTTGATGCAGAACATATTCTGCCAATAAATCACGAGGTAATAGTCCCTTTCGCGGCGACACTTCCACTATATGTAATTTTAGTTTCTACTTCTGATTAACGTCCTCGACCGTGTATCCCTCAGATTCAATCGCCCGGATGATCGACTCGGCGTGTTCGGCACCGCTCGTCTCGATCCGAAAGACGAGATAAGAATCGCCAACGCTGAGATCCTCCACTGCACGATCGTGGCGGACATCGTGAATGTTTGCGCTGTAATTCGAGATAATTCCGGAGATCTCTGCCATCTTTCCCGGGGCGTCGTTGATCCGCACGCGCAACCGGAGGATCTGTTTTCGGTCGGTGAGCGCATGGATAAGGACCGTCTGGAGCATTGTCATGTCGAGGTTCCCGCCGCCGAGTAGCGGCATGACGGTCTCGCCGCGAACGTCGAGATCGGTGCTCAGAACTGCCGCGACGGATGCCGCCGCAGCACCCTCGACGACCTGCTTGGCGCGCTCCAGCAGCAGCAAGATCGCTTTTGCGATCTCCGTGTCGGAGACAGTCACGATATCGTCGACGTGTGCGTCGATGAGATCGAGCGTCAGGTCCGAGATACCGCCGGTCGCGATCCCGTCGGCGATCGTGTCGACCTCGTCGAGCGTGACCGGCATCCCTTTGTCGAGGCTCTCGTGGACCGTCGAAGCTCCCTCAGCCTGTACGCCAACGATCCGCGTGTCGGGCGAAAGGTGATCGAAGGCAGTCGCGATCCCGCTGATGAGTCCACCACCGCCGATCGGGACGACGACGGTGTCCAGGTTAGAGCAGTCCTCGTACATCTCGATCCCGAGTGTCCCTTGCCCGGCAACGATGTGCGGATCGTCGTACGCGTGGACGAACTCCGCGTCACCGTCTTCAGCCTCGGACTGGGCATACGACATGGCATCCTGGAAGTCCTGGCCGACGAGTTCGACCGCCCCACCGTAGCCGCGGGTCGCGTCTATCTTGGCCTGCGGGGCGGTCTTTGGCATGACGATGGTTGACTCTGCGCCACACTCTGTCGCCGCCAACGCCACGCCCTGCGCGTGGTTCCCGGCGCTGGCAGCGATGAACTCCTCGACGCCTTCCTCAACGGACTGAGAGATCTTGTTGTAGGCGCCTCTCGTCTTGAACGATCCGGTCCACTGGAGGTGCTCCATCTTCAGGTACACCTCGCCGCCGACCATCTCGCCGAGCGACGTGCTCCGTTCGACCGGCGTGCGCTTGACGACCGTGTCGTCGTCCAACCGGTCGTGTGCCTGACGAATGTCCTCGTATCGTACCTCTAGTTCGCGTGACTCACTCATGTTGTATATTCTATCGGCATCGTTCGGTCACCGGATGATCTTGTCGCGTCCGGGGTCGAACAGCGGTTCGTCGCGGACCGTCGCGTCGTACGTTTTGCCCTCGCACTGGATCTGGACCGCGGTACCGGCCTCGGCGTACTCGCTGGGTAGGTACGTGTAGGCGATCGACTCCTGAACCGAGTAGCCAAAGTCGCCGGCCTGCACGTATCCGAGAACCTCGCCGTCCGCAAGCACCGGCCGACCACCGAGCATCACGTCGCTCGAATCGTCCAGCGTCAGACAGGCGATCTGGCTGTCGAGGCCCTCCTCTTTGGCCTCGACGAGCGCCTCCTTCCCGATGAACTCGGTGTCGAGGTCGACGGCGAAGGGAAGGCCAGCCTCGAGCGGATTAACGTCCGTGTCAATGTCAGTCCCCCACAGGCGGAACCCTTTCTCGAGCCGCATTGATTCGAGCGTGTCGTCGCCGATCGGTCTGACATCGAGATCCTGTCCGGCCTCCCACAGAGTGTCCCAGAGCTTCCGACCGTATTCCGACGGGGCCCACAGTTCCCAGCCGAGTTCGCCCACATACGACACCCGGAGTGCGATGACTGGCACGTCACCGACATACATGCGCTTACAGCTGAAGTACGGGAAGTCGTCGTTAGAGACGTCGGCATCGGTGACTCGCTGGAGCAGCAGCCGAGACTTCGGTCCCCATAGTCCAACAGTGCACTTCGCTGACTCCTCGGTGGTAACGGAGACGGTCTCCGGGGCGTGCTCCCGAAGCCAGGAGCCGTGGATCCCCGGCGAGTTGCCGCCGCCCGTGGTCACCATGTATTCGTCGTCGTCGAGGCGAGCCACAGTTAGGTCCGCGATCACGTTGCCGCCCTCGTTCAGCAACGTGGTGTAGCGAACTCGCCCGACGCCGATCTCCATGTCGTTGCTACAGACCTGCTGGAGGAACTCGCCGGCGTCGTCGCCCTCCACCATGATCGAGCTGAACGACGTCATATCGTACATCGAGACGTTCTCTCGGGTATGGAGGTGCTCTGCGCCCCCGATCGGCGACCGGTTGATCCCCTGCCACCCGTCTTGCTCCGGGATCTGGTCCTCGTACTCCTCGACGAGGTCCTCGTTGTACTCGTACCACTGTGGGGATTCCCAGCCGCCGCTCTGGAAGAACTCGGCACCGAGTTCCGCCTGCTGTGGATAGAAGGGACTCTCGCGTAGTCCCCGGTGCTCGTCCGGTTGCCAGCGAGGTTCGACGATGCTGTACACCTGTTCGTACCGCTTTCCACCGCGGTCCATGAAGAACTCCTTGTTACCCGCGTGGGGCGCGAACCGTGCGACGTGAATGCCGCTGGTGTCGACCGGTCCGGACGGTAGGCGAGGGACGCCGTTTTCCATCCACTCTGCGAGGATTCGGCCGTACCCGCCTGAGTGCGTCCACCAGACTGCCAATCCGGTCCACAGGCCGTCGATTTCGGGGGTCTCGCCGATGACGGGCATCCCGTCGGGCGTGTAGACGAAGATACCGTTCTCGGTAACCTGAAACTCCTTGTCCTGAATGGCGGGAAGGAGTTCGTCGAACGCCTGCTGCGGCGATTTGTCCCGGTTCGGATGAGTCGGCTTCGTCCAGTGTTTCTCGGTAAAACTGTGAACCGAGGCCTGACTTTCGTCGGTGTTTTTCCCCATCTCGTCGGGATCGACGACCAAGGGTTCGTGGTTGTACGACCCGAGTCCGTACCCGTCGCCGTGAGTACGGAAGTACAGCGAGTTGTCTTGATCACGGCCGACCGGCCTATCCGGTGGCTGGGCCATGAACTCGGTGATATTCCGATCCCCAGGCACCTCGAGACCGGCCGTAGCGTCACCGAGCGACGAGTCGTTTCCTCGGAGATCCTCCAGAGGGTCGGTGACGACGTACTGATGTTCGACGGGCGCGATCGGAAGATCGAGGTCGACCATCTGCCCGGTCTGGTATGCCCAGTTGTTCGTCGCGAGGACGCACCGCCCGCACTCGATTCGTCCTTGATCGGTCTCGACGGCTTGCACTTCGCCCGCGGCCGTCTCGATGTTCGTCACCTCAGTGTTACCGTAGAAGTCGGCGGACGATTCCTCCATGTACCACTGGAGGGCGTCAGTGCCGGACACCACACCGTCCGTCGGGGAGTAGTACCCGCCGAGGATCTCGTCCTCGTCAACGAGCGGCAGGTGCTCCGTGACTTCCTCGGGATCAAGTAGTTGCGGATCGGGGAGCCCGTAGGACTTCGCCCACTCGACGCGACGTTCGAGGAAGTCCATACGGTCTTCCGATCGCGCGACTTCGATCCCGCCGACTTCCGTGTACACGCCAGCGTCTTTCAGAAGTCGGCTCGTGTAGTGAGCCGTCTTCGTCTGGATTTTCGACGGTGACGTCTGGAACATGATCCCCGGAGCGTGCGTAGAGGAACCGCCGGTCACCGGAAGCGGTCCCTGATCGAGAACGACGACGCCTTCCGCCCCGAGTTCAGTCAAGTGATACGCGATACTACAACCGACGGCACCCGCACCGATGACGACAGTATCTGCTCGTGACGGAGCGCTGTCTGTGCTCATATAACACGTCCCAGTCCGGTGGATTCGCTTATAAGTGCAACGGTCACTTAAGTCAAAGTTCACTAAAGACGCTGATTTACGGCTTAGCAGCGGAGATTCCACTAAAGATTAGTATTCGTATACGATTGCCACAAATAGAAATATGTTTGTCATTTTCGGGAAGCGCGAGCCGCTGGAGGTCAGGGAAGATCGATGTCGACGTTCTCCTGAAGGCTGGCCGCCTTGACAGTGTTGTAGAGCAACATCGCGATCGTCATCGGTCCGACGCCGCCGGGCACCGGCGTGATGGCACTGGCTTGCTCCACAGCGCTCTCGAACTCGACGTCGCCCACGAGTTCGTATCCCTTGTCGTCGTCCGCGTCGACACGGTTGACGCCCACGTCGATGACAACGGTGTCTTCCGACAGCATTGATCCGTCGATCAGTTCTGGGACCCCGGCAGCAGCGATAACGATATCCGCGTTTCTCATTTTTTCTGTGAGATTATTCGTTCGAGAGTGACAGGTAGTTACCGTTGCGTTACCTAGATTGTTCTTCTGGACGAGAAGGTTCATCATCGGTTTCCCTACGATGTTGGACCTGCCGACGATCACGGCGTCTTTTCCTGCCGTCTCCACCCCCGTGGCGGCGAGCAGTCGCTGGATACCATGTGGAGTACACGGCTTGAGCTGGGGATCCCCCGTGACGAGTTTGCCAACGTTCTCCGGATGGAACCCATCGACGTCCTTCATCGGATCGATCCGTTCGAGGATGGTTTGCTCGTCAACGTGGTCAGGGACCGGCATCTGTACGAGGATCCCGTGTACGTTCGGGTTTTCGTTCAACGCCTCTATCCGCCCTTCTAGCGTGTCCGACGACGTCTCGGGATCGAGTTCGTGGTGACGCCCTTCGATCCCAATCTCCTCGCACGCCCGCTGTTTCATGTTCACGTACGTCTCGCTCGCGCTGTCGTCGCTCATTAGCACCGTCGCGAGACCCGGCGTGACGCCGTGATCACTGAGGGTTTCGACGCACACTTCCAATTCTGTCTTGATTCGATCCGCGATCTCGTTTCCATCGATGATTTCTGTCATTGGTTTACCTTCGAGTGCCACTCCGCAGTGACCGTAACGTTCCCACAGCTGACGGTAGGCGCTGAGCCTTTACTCGCAGCGTCGGCGGTTGCAGGGTCATCCGGTAGAAGTAATTAATTTACGGGTGGCGGGGACGGCCGGATTCTACACCCCTGTTTGCAGGAAAAGTGGGGTGGGGTGCGCACTGCTGCTGGCAAGATTGTATAAACTCCCGTAACTATCCACGTGAAGATATTTTAAGCGGTACGGAAACGCTTGACATGGCGCCTGACCCGGGTGCCCTATACAGGATGAGGATCTGGATCCTTTCAACAGTCGTTCTCGACCTCGGACTGTCCCGGATCTCGTAGCTCTGTCCTCAGCCACGGACCAACACGGGTCTCGGTAACTCGACCCCCTCATCCTCAGTCGTAGTGACGAAGCAGCCTCTACACCAGTTGCATGCTGGCGATAGTCTAGACGTTCGATCGATCCTCAAACTCTCCAGCCGTCCATAACACTGCGTTTCAGAATACGGATCACTCTGGTCCAGTGTCCGGCGACGGTCGTCGACAACCGTCCGAACCGGAAGGGACTTATTGACCGAGCGGCCCAGAAGACCGGACTGTATCGGACATACACTTTCTGTTGATGATGAACGGACAGCTGTTCTAGGAAAGTGATAGAATAACAGTGATATCACTGTGAATCTCTTGGCGGGTGGCCCGCGATTTGTTCTCGTCCGTAAGCGTCGTGCCGAACGAGATTCCCCGAAAAAGGCTGGTCATCGAGCGGTCATCGAGCAGAAGTTCTCGATGATCCGCTTGCCCGCGTCGGTAAGGATGCTCTCAGGATGAAACTGGACGCCGACGTGCGGTCGGTCCGCGTGCCGGACGCCCATCAGGATCTCGCGGTCGTCGTCTGTCCAGGCCGCCTCGACGAGCCGAGACGGCAACGACTCTCGTTCGACGGCAAGCGAGTGGTATCGCCCCACCTCAAACGGGTCGGGGAGGCCAGCGTACAGTCCAGTGCCGTCATGGCGCACTTCGGACGGCTTCCCGTGTATCACTTCGGGGGCGTGGCCAACTGAAACGTCGTGAGCGGTACACAGCGCCTGGTGTCCCAGGCACACTCCCAGCGCGGGGTAATCAGTTTCGGCGAACACGTCGACGGAAATGCCCGCGTCCTCGGGTTTCCCCGGCCCTGGTGAGACGACGATCCCGTCCGGATTGATCGACCGGATCCCCTCAACATCGATTTCGTCGTTTCTGCGGACTTCGACGGGGGTGAACTCGCCGACATACTGGACGAGATTGTAAACGAAAGAGTCGTAGTTATCGATGATCAGGATCATCAGAGGTCCCCCATCACGTCGGGTGCTGTTTCGACAGCTAACGATGCTTGGTCGCCGAGCGCTTCGTCGACAGCGGTAACGAGCGCACGAGCCTTGTCCAACGTTTCAGCGTACTCGTGAGCGGGATCGGAATCGTGAACGATCCCTGCGCCGACACGGAGAGAGTACTCGTCATGGTGGCGCACAAGTGTTCGAATGATAATGTTGAGCGTCGCTCGGTCATCGAACCCGAAAATGCCGATACTTCCCGTATAGGGCCCTCGTCGGGTTGCTTCGACGTTGTCGATGATCTCCATCGTACGCGGTTTGGGTGCACCGGTTATCGTCCCGCCCGGGAACACCGCCGAAACCGAGTCGGCGAGAGCCGCATCGTCTCGCCGCCGGCCACGTACCACGGAGACAAGGTGCATGACCTCCGAGTAACGGTCTATCCGTCTGTACTCTTCAACCTCAACCGATCCGTACTCGCACACTTTGCCCAGATCGTTTCGCTCCAGGTCGACGAGCATCGCGTGTTCAGCACGCTCCTTCTCGTCGTCTCGGAGGTCCGCTTCGAGAGTCTGATCTTCCTTGGTCATCGTCCCCCGGGGACGAGTTCCCGCAATCGGTTCCGTAACGAGTTCGTCGCCGCGAACTTCAAGCAAGAGCTCGGGGCTGGCGCTCACCAGATCGATCCCAGGGAACTCCAGTAAGCCCGAATACGGGGCAGGGTTCACCTGTCGGACGGCACTGAACACGTCGATCGGGTGAACGGCGGCGGGCGCGACCAACCTGTGAGAGACGTTCGCTTGGAATGTGTCCCCATCGCGGATGTACTGTTTGATAGCTCGGACGCGATCTGCGAATGCCTCTCTGCCGCACTCGCTCTCGAACGTAGCCCTCTCCGCCGTCGTGGGCGGAGCGCACTGTCGTTCTGTTCCCTCTATCGTCGCCCGTGCGAGTTCGATCGCGTCCTCGAGGCCTGATTCGTATGCGGAGGCCGGATCGTCGCCGACGACAGGACACGCCGTAACGTGTACTATGACCGGCCCGTCGTTGCGAGGTTCTCTCCAGGCGGCCACGCGATCGAACACGCCCAGTTGCAGCCGCGGTAGCTTCCGATCGTTGGTGATTGTGTCCGGGAGATTCTCCAGTTCGCGAGCGACGTCGTAGGACAGCCATCCGATCGCACCGCAAGGATACGGGACCGAACACTCTCCACGGACTAGCTGTTCGCAATCGAGAACAGTATCGATTGCGGCTATCGACGGGCTCTCTTCGCCCTCCGATATAGCGTTGTGAGGAACCTGAATCCGCTTGACCGGAGCGACGCCAAAGTATCCCCAGCCGGACTGTCCGCCGGTCGTCTCCAAGTAGAACCCGTCGGAGTCATCGCGAGCGCGTCGATACGCCACGAACGGGTCCGAAACGGAGATGCGGACCTCAATCGGTACTCTCGCTTCGGGTGGTGCAGCCTCGGCAGTAGCGAGGAATGACTCCCTATCGGTAACGACTGTCGTTTGGCTCATCTTGCGTATCTACTCCACCGGGGAGGTTCACAGTCCCGCAGTACAGTGTGGATAGAGCAGGTGTGGGAGTTAAAAGGTTAGTGCTACTGCCCGAAACAGGCGCACCGGCCCGCTGGCCATGCAGACATTTGAATGTGTGCGATATTCAGGAGATGCCTTTATGTTATATATCCAAAAGTATAAACACGAAAAGCTACTATGGGAACAAGTAACTCGTTGGAAATATTCTCGTAGGTGCTCAAACACGACGAGTAAGAAAAAATAGCTATGAAACGAGTGGAGTGACGCGTCCCGACATCCGGAATCATACGGAGAACTCGAAAAGCCAGATCCGTCTCGCGAATATCGAGGTACCGAGCACAGAACTTTCGAGTGAAAGTTCACGGCTTCAGCCATGTGAGAAGTGGTGTGAGTGCTGTGGAGTTCGCGAACAGCCATAATAATCCCTTCCAGAGCTTCCCTCTGTCGACGTGAGCGCAATTCGTGCTACAGTATACTGATTAGCTCTTTTTGATCAGTACCTGACCGGTACTCTGTACGAGCACAGTGTAGCCATAGTAGGAGAACGTTATGCACCCCGCCATAGTTGTATCGTCGTCGAGCGTTTCAAACGCCGTATCGAGTGCCACAGGATTGATGCTTTTGTTCAGTGGCGGCAACTCATCCCGATCCTCGTTTTCGTACTCAGCGATCTCTTCCACAATCTGATCGCTTATCAACCCGTCTCCGTTCCACTCATGACGGAGATGGTGAGTTGTTTGGTCGGGCGCTGGCTCCTTGAGTCTGCTACTCATACGAGTACTGTCCACATCCGTCAATAATGACTATTGACCCGTAATATTACGGATATTTAAGAACGGAGTCTACCACCAGAGATGAAAGTGGCTCACCGACTCCCCCACTGATGAAGCGCGGTACGTCCTGCGGAGGATTTTTAACTTCAAACTGACATTCTGGATGTATGGAACTCAATAGCAGAGGTATCAGTCAAGATGTCCGCGAACTCGGCACGCTACTGGGGAACATCCTTGAGGAACAGACCTCAAGCAAGGCGTTCGAGACGGTCGAGTCGGGTCGACGAGCCGCGATCGAGTATCGCTCCGGCGAACGCGACTCTCGCGAGCCCTTGATAGCGGAACTCGAGGGAGTGTCGGCCCACAACCAGCGGGTCGTCGCCCGGGCGTTTACGACCTACTTCGAGCTGATCAATCTGGCAGAAGAACAAGAGCGGATCCGGACCATCCGGGAGGGGTCTCATGAGGGAACCCTTGAGGATAGCCTCGAGACCGCGGCCGAAGAACTCGGCGAGGCAGATGTCGAGACCGTCCGGCAGATCCTCGACGATGTTTTGATCGAGCCGACCTTTACCGCCCATCCGACCGAAGCTCGGCGCAAGACCGTCAAGTCCAAACTGCGAGAGATCTCGACGTCCCTCGAGACCTTAGACGAACGACTGTTGACGGACAAAGAGAAAGGGCAGGTTTGGCAGGACATCGATGCCGAGGTGACGAGCCTCTGGCAGACGCCACAGGTACGCAATCGCCAGCCCGAACCCGAGGACGAGGCGCGCAACGTCCAGTGGTATCTCGAGAACACGCTGTTCGATGTCGTCGGTGAGATCTACGGTGAACTCGACGACGCGATCGACGCGGAAGTCCCCGGCGACATCGAGGTACCGAAACTCTTCGAATTCCGGTCGTGGGCCGGCAGCGACCGGGACGGCAACCCCTACGTCACCCCCGAGGTCACGGCGAACACCCTCGAGCGCCAGCGGTCGCTGATCCTCGAGCGCTACCAGGAGCAGCTCAAGCGCCTGTCGGGCGTGTTGAGTCAGGATGGGAGCCGGGTCGACGCCGGCTCCGAATTTCAGGTCTCTCTCGAGCACGACCACGAGCGCCTGCCCGGAACCGCGCGCACGGTCGAACAGCGCTACCCCGACGAGCCATACCGGCAGAAACTCAAACTCATGCGCGAGCGACTCCGCCGCGTCGGCGACGTTCGACCGGGCGGCTACGACGAGGTCGACGACCTCCTCGCGGATCTCGAGGTCATCTCGAAGAGCCTGCGCAACAACGGCGCCGAGAGCGTCGTCGACGCCCACGTCGACCCGATCCGCCGACAGGTCGCCACGTTCGGTTTCTCGCTCGCGAGTCTCGACCTGCGAGAGCACCAGCAGAAACACACCGACGCCATCGCCGAGGCGCTCGAGGCTGAGGGGATCGACTACCACGAGCTCTCGGAGGACGACCGCGTCGAGTTCCTGACCGACGCCGTCCTACAGGACGAGCCGGTGATCGATCTGAGCGACACCGCGGAACTCTCGGACGATTCGGCGCGCGTCCTCGAGTTATTCGACAGCCTCGCCGACTGGCAGACCGAGTACGGCAGCCACGCCATCGACACCTACGCCATCTCGATGACCGAAGAGCCCAGCCACGTCCTCGAGGTGCTGTTTCTGGCCGATCAGGCCGACGTCATCGCCCTGCCCGAACACGCGGGGATCGACATCGTGCCGCTGCTCGAGACCGAGTACGCCCTCTCGGGTGCCCGGCGGATCATGGGCTCGCTGTTCGAGAACGACGCGTACTCGCAGGTTCTCGAGGCGCGGGGCCAGACCCAGGAGATCATGCTGGGCTACTCGGACTCGAACAAGGAGAACGGCTTCCTCGCCGCGAACTGGTCGCTGTACAAGAACCAGCGCCGACTCGGCGAGATCTGCGACGATCACGACGTGACGATGCGGCTGTTCCACGGCCGCGGTGGCTCGATTTCCCGGGGCGGCGGCCCGATGAACGAGGCGCTGCTCGCGCTGCCGAACTCGACCGTCACGGGCCAGGTCAAGTTCACCGAACAGGGCGAGGCTATCGCCGAGAAGTACGCCAACCCGCGCATCGCCGAGCGCAACATCGAACAGATGCTCAACGCCCAGCTCCGGGCGCGCAAGGGGGCGCTGGATCGACCGGAGGAGGACGTTCGCGACGAGTGGGTCGACGCGATGGAAACGATGGCGGACGCCGCTCGACGCGAGTACCGCGACCTCCTCGAGAGCGAGGGATTCGTCCAGTACTTCGAGCAAGCGACGCCGATCACGGTCATCGAGGATCTCGATCTGGGCTCTCGTCCGGCCTCCCGATCGGGCGAGCGCACCGTCGAGGACCTGCGCGCGATCCCGTGGGTATTCTCGTGGACCCAGGCGCGGTGTATCCTGCCGGGCTGGTACGCCATCGCGAGCGGCGTCGAGGCCTACTTAGACGACGGCGGCTCGATGGAAACCCTCCAGACGATGTACGAGGAGTGGCCGTTCTTCCGAACGACGCTCGACAACGCGGCGCTCTCGCTGTCCCGGACCGAGCTCGAGATCGCCGAGCGCTACGCCGAACTGGCGGAGCCGGACCTGCGCGACCGGTTCTTTCCCCGCGTGGCCAACGAGTACGAGCGGGCAGCCGACCTCATCACGGAAATCGGCCAGCGCGACCAACTACATACTCGCGGCTGGCTCGGCGAAAATTTAGAACGACGAAACCCGTATGTCGACCCCCTAAATATCCTCCAGGTGCATCTGCTCGATCAGACTCACCGAACGGATATCGAAGAACGGACGCTCCGATTGACGGTCAAAGGGGTCGCAGCTGGCATGAAAAACACGGGATAATAGAGGCAATAGGCGGATCGTGACGAACGGGTAGTTGATCGCTCTACTACTGTTAGAAATTTTCACTCAGAATGTGTTGTTGGGCACAGTAGATAATCTCGACGAGATCTCTGTCGTGAAATTACAAGATGTCTTCACAGCGTAGAGGGGAAGAAGCCGACATAACGTCTCTTACCAGCAATAGCGTACAAAAACGGCGTTACGAGCAGACTGAACTAGCCGAGTGGTACACCGTTCAGCGACGGACGATCTATAGTTGGCTCAAGCGACTCGACACCGACGAGTCGATTGAGCAGGCCGTTACTGACGTTCACCGATCTGGGAGAAAGCGAAAGCTCTCAGAAAACGAGCAACAAGAATTTGAAGAAACTGTCCACGAATCTCCTGGGGAAGTTGGAGTTGACGCGCCGTCACTCGTCCAGCAGTATCTCAACGAGACGTACGATGTCGAGTACGCAATCCCGAGTTGCGGGCGGCTGCTCAAAGAAGCGGGATTGCGCTATCAAAAACCACGCCGTACAGCCGCCGAATCTGATGCTGACGAGCAAGAACCGTTCCGCGAGGAACTCAAAAAAGCAGCGAGAGATGGACGCCACAGTAGTCTATATCGATCAAACCAAGAAATCTGTGCAAATTGAGCCGCGTTCCGCGTGGTTCCCGTGCGGCACACGGCTGTCTGTCGAATTATCCGGCCAACGCGACTGGCTGTGTCTCTTGGGCGCGATCACCGAGGACGGTGATCGCTTTTTCCTCGGTTCGAAGAGTACGTTACTGCCGATCACGCGAAACATTTCATTCTCGCATTATGCAAAGAGTTCGAAGATGATCTGCTCGTTGTGTGAGATGGAGCGCCGTACTTTCAGGCGTCGGCCGTCACGGACTTGGCGGCGCGTGACGACCGTTTGGCTAGGTGCGAACTGCTCAACGAAGCCGAGGCGATCGACCTCCAGAGACAAGAGACGATTTCCTCGCCTTCATCCTTTTATTCCATGATATCAGCCGATTAGACCGCTATTCAACACAGCAGATTCTCGCGATCAACGGACATGAGCCGCTCGCGAGGGATGCCGGCATCTTCGAGCACGCGAAGGACTTCCGCATCATCTTTGAGCGAGCGATGGCGTCAGGTCGTCCGTTGGACCGAGCCATACTAACCGTAGACTGGTTGATCGTAGTGACTTTCTATCGCCGGGTGGATTTTGATTAGGCGGAACGTTGACCTCGCAAGCGCATGACGAACGAATCGATGCTCCCTATCGGGCAGCGCCGCGATGTCCTACAAACAATCGGCGGACTGACCGGTCTCGCGCTGGTCGGATCGACCGCGACAGTGGGGGCCGACGATGACGATAGCGACGACAGCGGTCTGGTTCACGACGCGACAGAAAACGGACGGTACGCGCTTCCGGAACTCCCCTACAAGTACGGCGCGCTCGAGCCCCATATCGACGAGCGGATCATGGAACTCCACCACAGCAAACACCACCAGGGGTACGTCGACGGAGCGAACAGCGCCCTCGACGCGTTCGAAGAGATGCGTTCCACCGACGAATTCGAGGATATCAAGGCCATCAAACGGGACTTCTCGTTCAACTTCTCCGGCCACGTCAACCACACCATTTTCTGGCAGAACATGAGCCCCGACGGTGGCGGCGAACCCGACGGTGAGTTCGCATCCGCGCTCGAGGACCAGTTTGGTTCGTTCGAGGCGTTCCGGAACGAGTTCAGCGCGGCCGCGGAGAACGTCGAGAGCAACGGGTGGGCGATGCTGTTCTACGAACCGATCGCCGACCTTCTTGTGATCGGGCAGGTTGAGTCCCAGAACGGGCTGGCCCACCAGGGTGCGATCCCGATCCTGACGCTCGACGTCTGGGAGCACGCCTACTACCTCCAGTACGAGAACGAACGGGCGAGTTATATCAAGGAGTGGTGGAACGTCGTCGACTGGACCGACGTCTGTCGGCGCTACGAGTTCCTAACCCAGACTCAAGCCGACGAGGTGTCTGAAGACAGCGCGGACGGCGACGAAACGGATGACTGATCGACTCGTTCTTTCGGTTTCGTGGGAAACCGCTCCCTTCTGGAGCGTCGGCGGTTCGGTGAACTCGCTCCAGTTCGCCGAGTCTTCCCGCAACCGGCGGACCCGAGAGCGCGACGATCTCACTCGCGAGCAGCGCCGGGAGATCACCGAGACGCTGAGCATTCGAACCGTCAGCTTCGACCTCGAGAGTCCTGTCTCAGTTACGATGAAGGGAGAGATGTGACCCCGCGTCAGAATTCTCTGCAGGTACCAACGAATCACGAATGAAACAGTCACTCTGAACTGATCATATTTAGAATTCGACTGTAATAGTCCCTAATACGCCCCGTTTCGGCACACCTAAAACTAACGAGCTACATAATTCCAATTGAAGTATGGAAACAACAGTAACCCGCGGGATAGCGTTGAACCGTCCGGCAAACCCGCCGATACGTCTCTCGTTCGGGTTGTTCTGGTTGGTTGATCTCGTCGCTACAGTGTTCCTCTTTCTCGTTCCGTACGCCACCGAACTTAATCCGATCACGACCCATTTCTATGAACTAATCGGATTGCCCGGTGTCGTTCTCGCTGGAAGTATCTACGCCGCCGTGATCGTCATGATCGGCCACTATCTCTCGAAACCATATGATGCACTGTTCGCTGTCGGTGCTGTTCTCGTGTACGCCGTTTGTGCGACTAACAATGTCGTCCTCCTCATGAGCGGGGAGCCAGTCGTCGAAACGCTCGTCATCGCTTGAGCGAACCCTTAGAAAATATCGCCGATCACGATCTTCGCCTGCTCGATCCCGCGGTGATCACCGTGGAACCGAGCAAGCGAAAATTTCGATTGACACTAGCTTCTGAATAAGTGATTCTCTTCCACCGTAATCACTCATTTCCCTCCTACTCAGAACCCGTCATGAAAACTGTTCAGAGGCCGTTGTCTGACGCACGTCATTAGAGGAACGTCTGGTTTTATGTGTTAGTTCCTGACATCGGAGGTTGTGCAACCCACTCAATCACTCAGTCTGAAGATCGTAGACAAAGTCGCCGAACGTGAAGGAGTCCAACCGGAAAAGCTCAACCCACCGATCCATTCCGCGATCAACACGGACGCACTTGACTTACTCTATGACGCACGCGACTCCGATAGGAATCCGTCCACAATCGAATTCGTCTACAACGGCTACACGGTGACTGTCGATAGTACAGGCGACGTGGATCTCGAGAATCGTGTAGCAGCCCTCGACCCTGAGAAAACCGCAGTGTGACCCGTTCTGGGCCCCGGGCTAAAATTCGATCTCTTAGTAGTCGGTCTCAACGACTGTCTCAGTAGTAACTTCGAAAGCCACTGCTCGAGTCGAAAGCGTCTCGGTGATCTCTCGGCGCTGCTCGAGCATGTCATGCAATAGTTCCCTCCTCCATTATTCATAGACCCGACCATGGATAAAACGTGTAACTGTTGAAATCACTGGCTTACAGGCGCGAAATGAGGGCTGTATAATCGATGGATAGCAGGTATGAGATGTACCTATGAAAATCCTGCATTCTATGACACGCTCAGTTCTCATCTATACGGTATCTCCCAAATATCTATGTCCGATTTTATTGATTCGGTGGGTTGCGATGTGTATTGTCGAAGGTAGCCATGTGAGAATAGTCCGCGATCAGCCCATCTACGCCCAACTCAAGTGGCTCTTGAGCCTCTCTCCAACTATCAATCGTCCACACATTAACGTCCCGGCCTTCTTTGTGAGCAGTTTCCACAAGATCTGGATCAAGAATTCCAGTAGAGGGATTGACCGCTTTAGCGCCGAGTTCGCGAGCAATCTTCATATTCTCCTCTTTATTATCTCCAAAAATAGGCGCCACATCTACGCTAGGATCGACATCCTGAACGGCTCGGAGCGCGTCCGGGTCAAACGAGGATACATAGTACTCCCCTGGGTATTGCGATGCAATAGGTAGTGCCTGTTCGGCAAACTCTTTCCAAGAAAAGGGACCCGAATCTTTGAATTCAATATTCATCATCACGCTTGGTCTAGTTGCGTCAAGGGTTTCAGCAAGCGTTGGGATTGTCTCTCCAGATTCGAGAACTTCTGCTTGCAACACTGTTTCAGATGGGGTCTCCCCAACGAGACCTTCTTCATCTGTGAGGTTATCAAGTGTCGCATCGTGAAAAACAACAATCTCTCCATCGCTTGTTGCTTCAATGTCGATTTCGATACGATCTGCTCCTAAGCGCGACGCACCCTCTACAGCGGCAATCGTATTCTGTGGAAAGATGTCTCTGAATCCGCGATGTGCCGTTATATGGAGTTTCTCTCGTGCTCTATGGGTCTCCTTCAACTCCTCCTGTGCTGTCCCCGTACCGCTTAACAATGAGACTCCGAGCGCCGCACCAATCGTTCCAACAACAGTTCGTCGTGATGTTCGTGTCATCAGTCAATTCAAGGAGAATCACTATAATAAGCATATATATTAGTCATATATGGCTATAAATAAACTCACAAGAGTGTGAGTTGGAAATATTGACATAATGAGACAAAAGGAGCTGCGTATTAAGCGCTCGACTTAACAAGATCATTCGGCTTTTCACATTGGATATTTCACATATGAGCGGTCGAACAGACCGCTTCCTCGATCTTCTCACACGATTTCGAAAGGCAGTCGGATCCTGTTCCCTTCTGCTGGAATCACGAGTGACGCGAAAGCCAGCGCGATCGTTCCAGTGGAGACCGATCCACTGACTCGCTGAATGCTCGAAATCACGAGAAGATCGTTTCTTGTACCTGTTTTTGCGATTCATATACCTCTTCATTAATATAATAGATGTGTGAAAAAGAGAGCAATGACGACAAGGACAATCCGGACAAGTACGTTGCGACAAACAAGACCCATCCTCTGTATTCAGCACGCAGTTTCTACAATCTCTCCGATAAATCACTCGTCGCTCCGTTATCTACTTCATCTGTACTGAACGGCAACTAGGTGTGCGAACTGAGCATCGAATTGGAACCCCCTGATCGCTCCAAAAAGGCTATAGTTGACCCTACCCTAAACATGTCAATGCGCCTTTGGGACCGCTTCGCGGCCGTCATTGGCGGGAGGAATGTGATTATAGCTCTTGGCGGGCTGTACCTCATACTTGTTGCGGGCTGGGCGTTCATGCCGACTTCTCCAAAGATGTCTCTTGTGAATACTCATATCATCACCAGCTTTATTGGTGGCTCTGGTTTCCTTCTCCTCATTGGCGGATATCGATTACCCCGCACTGACATCCATCCGAGATTCTACTCCACTATTGCAGGCTGGTGCCTCGTTGGGATTGGGGTGATGCTCGTCATTATTGTACTCTACAATTTCCAGCCCGGTCCGAAGATCGCCAACCCAGTCCGGTCTGTCCTGATACTCACAGGGTTCAGTTCCGTCGCCGGATACGGTGTAGGGACGTACGCTGCGCAAGCGAAAACACATGCTCGTCGACTTGAACGGCAAAATCATCTGCTAGAACAAACACAAAGGCAACTTGAAGAATCGAACGAACGTCTTGAGCAGTTTGCGTACGCTGCATCCCATGATCTGCAAGAGCCGCTCCGGATGGTTTCGAGCTATCTGGGACTTATCGAACGTCAATACGGTGACGAACTTGACGAAGATGGTGAAGAGTTCCTCGACTACGCGATTGACGGATCGGAGCGAATGAAAGAGATGATCGACGGGTTACTCGAATATTCACGTGTAGATACACAGGGGAACCCGCTCGAACCCGTTGATCTTGAGGAGGTGCTTGTCAACGTGCGCAAGGATCTTGAATTACAGATCGAGGAGACTGGCACCACTATCAAAACCGGTGAGCTACCGCGTGTCGAAGGAGATGAGAGCCAATTACGCCAACTCTTTCAAAACCTCCTTTCGAATGCGATCGAGTATAACAGCGATGAGCCACCACGGATTGACGTTTCCGCCGAACGTGATGCTGAAGAATGGATGATCTCAGTTCGTGATAACGGCATTGGGATTGATCCAGAGGACCAAGACCGCGTCTTCGAGGTATTCCAGCGGCTCCACAGCCAAGAAGAGCATTCAGGGACAGGGATTGGACTCGCACTCTGTAAACGAATTGTCGAACGACATGGCGGCGAGATTGAAGTTGATTCCACACCCGGGGAGGGGACGACATTCGTGTTTTCGTTACCGGTAGTGACCAATGAGACAGATAACCATTCTACACAGAGCAAGTCAGCATCGACCTGAACAGCCAATTGATCTTAGCTGGCACTGTCTAGTCTAGCACCTCCGCTGGCGTCTGTCCGTTGAGTGACTGGTGCGGTCGCTGTGTGTTATAGTAATGTGCGAACTGTTCAAGCAACTCTCTGACGCTTGCCGACTACCGACCCACGAATTATGGAAGCGGTCAATGCGCATTTTGAGGGTATGAAACCACTTTTCGATGAGGTTTCGGTCAGTATAGTTGACCCGACCGCTCAATCCTACCCGCGAGAGGGCAGTCCGATAGCCAAATTGATCAGCGAGAAACTCAGCCTCGGAGAGATCGTGTTTCTCGTGGAGTTTCTGGAGAAATGCAGCTGCCGGATCAGTGCCGTGCCGACCAAATAACGCGACGTCGAGGATCAACTTCGACTCGATGTCTATTGCAGCATATAGCCAAGACCACTCGCCGTTGATTTTGACAGCGGTTTCATCCACAGCGACCCGCGACGGCGACGCCGTCGGCGGGTCGCGTTCACTGTCAGCCAGCCGATGTACCCAGTTCCAGATCGCCCCATGAGAGCGCTCAACGCCTAATTCAGCGAGAATCATTGTTGTCTCCCGAAGTGAACAACCGGTCTGATGAAGGCGGACGGCGAACGCCCTGACGGGCGTCGCCGTCCGCTCATTCTCCCAAGATTCTTCTAAATTCGCGTCATAGCTCTCGATGAGCAGGTCTGCGAGCATTCTAGCCAATTCACTCAATGACCTGCTCTCTTCTCAAACTGGCTCAACTAGACAGTGCCTCCATTCCGATACTACCGTCCAGGGTGGCTATAGTGACCACTGAAATAATTTACACGCTAACCGCGAAGCTGTCATGCGATCAAGTGTGCACTGATTTTCAGTGGCACTAGAGGTCGTCATCGGCACCGATCACGGCGAGCCAGCGACCCGACCTGACAGCCGGGCGTACCAGTGGGAACGGGAATCGATCCTGCGGCGACCGTTACGGTTGCGCTTCGAGTTAATGCCGGTCCACCTATCGCCGTCTTCTTCCGTCTGCATCGCGCAAACCGCGAAATCACTCGGCAAGGGAGCGCTGCTGCTATCGACAACACGAACCACGTCTTCGGACGTGATTTCTGGCAGACCAATGATGATCTGCGGCGTATGGGTTATTTTCGCAGAAACACACACAGTAAAGTTTGTTTTTCTTTACAATTAATAGAAGAATGTATGGATTTTATCGGATGTTCGTTCTCCTGTTGCTTTATTAACTCACCTTGGCCCACTAGTCCCAGAAATAATATATAAAATTATATGCCTTTGTCTTTCGATTGTGATATTCCCGATAAAAGGGGAGGAATCGACCGCTCCTCCGAGTACTGCGAACGCTACTCGCCGCCTCCTGGCTCGCGCGACCGTCAGCAAAGAGGTCACCACCGTCCCGGCCGCTGCCAGTTACGCCTTTCAGGCCTCGAGGTGCTCGATACGGGCGTAGCGGCCGGCTCGCCAGCCGGCGACGATTACGAGAAAGAGATCATCAGCGGTGAGGCCGATGTATCGGACAACTTCCGGTACAAGATGGAGTCCACCGTTCGGAACCGGATCCGAAGTCACTCTGGAGAGATGATTTTTCCCGGGTTCAGGATACCGTTTGGATCAAGCGCGTCCTTGAGATGGCGCATAACGTCAATTGTTCCGTCAGTGTACTCCTCGGGAAGGTACTGCTGTTTCCCCATGCCGACGCCGTGTTCGCCCGTCGACGTGCCATAGAGGTCGATTGCATATTCAACGATCTCCTCGTCGACTCGTTCGCCAAGCGCACGGTGGTCGGCGTCGCCTTCCCTGACCATGACGGTGTAATGGATGTTCCCGTCACCGGCGTGTCCGAAGCACGGTATCTCTAAGTCATGTTCGGCCTCGAGCGCCGAAATATAGTCGATGAGGTCGGCGTACTTGCTGATCGGAACGGTAACGTCGCCGGAGGTGAGCATCTCCAAGTCTGGGTCGTAGTGTTTCAGAGCGGACGCCATCTCCTTGCGGACTTCCCACAGTTCAGCCATCTCTCGCCCAGATTTTCCGATATCGATGTCGTGAACAGGATACTCCTCAAGTATGCTTCGGCAGAACTCGATCTCCGTTTCGACGTCGTGGTTCTCGTGGAATTCGACGAACGCCATCGGAGCATTCGGTAAGTCCACATCGAGATACCGATTAACCATCATCGCACTCAATTCGTCGATTAATTCTATCTTCGCAACGTCAACACCCGACCGGACGATATCCGAGATGGCCGCCGACGCGTCCGTTCGATTCTCGAAGATAACTCGACCGCCACGGATCTGTTCCGGGATGCCGACCAACTCGAGCGTGGCCTCGGTAACGACGGCGAGAGTTCCTTCACTCCCGACGAGGAGATCCATCACGTTGTAACCGGCTGACGTCTTTACGGTCTTGCTTCCAGTCTCGATGAACGTCCCGTCTGCGAGGACGGCCTCGAGTCGCAACACCCAGTCATGGACTTCACCGTATTTGACCGTTTGCATTCCGCTCGCGTCGTTAGCGATCATTCCCCCAATCGTCGAGATATTTCCAGAAGAGGGAAGTGGTGGAAAGAAGAGACCATATGGTCTCACAGCTTCAGTAATCCGCGATCCCAGCAGTCCGGGCTGAACGTCAATCTGGAAATCTTCGGGTCGAATCTCGAGGACTGCATCCATCCGAGTCATGTTCATACTAATCCCCCCCTCGACCGGGACGGCGTGGCCCTCGAGGCTCGTTCCAGCTGCGTACGGCGTTACCGGAATTCCCCGTTCGTTAGCCCCCTCGAGAACGGTCGAGACGTCCTCGGTCGACTCGGGCCAAACGACGATATCAGGCATTGCTGCCTCCGTATCGGGCGTTCCCCAGTCAGTGCTATGTTTCTCACGACGCTCCTCCCCGGTCGATATCTGCTTGTCCGACAGTGATGTCTCGGACAGGAACTCAAATTCCATGACAGATGGTAGCTCAACTCCCAATAACTTATACACTCTGGATACATCGGGACAGAGTAGTCGCTGGCGGTCCGACGCGGTATCCTGAGGAAAAGTAGGAGGCTAGGCCAACGGGAGGACAGTCGCGATTACGAGTGTGAATACGAGGCCAACCACTGATATCACGAGTCCGACGAATGAGAACGTCCGTAACGTCTCGTGGTGCTTGAGGCCACCTACTTCGTTGATAATCCAGAACGGGCTACTGTTGTGACAATAGTAGAATACTTTCCGACCACACTGTTGTAATCAGCGTGATCTCGAGGCGGTCGATCCGGGCGACGTCCGATTCCGACCCGCTCGGTCGGTCGTATTCGCCAGACGAGACCCAATAGCTGTCCTGAGCGAATGAGTGTTCTTCACAGGCGAACAGTTGTCCGAATCATTCTGGCAGATTCGCGACCGATAGCACAACCGAACTGTACGGAGGATTTCTACGGGTAGCGTCGGCCCGTTCGAACCGATTGGTCAGTGAAACACGAAACCGACCGCACCATCGTCATGGTTTACAACCATATGTTTGTAATTATTATCGGGCATCGAGACGTTGGATCCGACTGACGAACGATTCTGACCCGTTCGATCGGACGTGTTCGCCAGATAATTCCCGCTAACGTGCAAAAGCGAACTTACGTTCGTTACACACGAACAAATGACCTGGTCCGTTCTGGCGGCGATCTCGCGACGGATCCCCCTTCGTCGCCGTCACGAGTAGGTCTGGTTCAGTTCGATGATGTTCGCCGCGTGTTGCAGTTTCGGAAGGATCTCGGTCTGGATGCGCTGGTCGTCCATGCGGCTGTTCGGGCCGGAGACGCTGATCGCTCCGGAGATGCGGTCGTCGCGGAAGAGCGGTATCGCGACGCAGCGGAGTCCCTTGATGCGCTCCTCCAGGTCGTACGCGACGCCCTCGTTCCGGATCTCCTCGAGTGCTTCCTCGAGTTCGTTCCGGTCGGTGATCGTATTCTCCGTCTTCTCCGGCAGGCCGTGACGGTCGATGATCTCCGGCCGGCGCTCCTCCGACAGGTGAGCCAGCACCGCCTTTCCGAGCGCGGTCGTGTGCAGGTGGATGCACTGGCCGGTGTAGGAGTCGATGTTCACCGACTTGGGCCCCTGCTCGCGCAACAGAAAGATACCGCGGCCGTTCTCCTCAACCAGCAGGTTAACCAGCTCACCGGTCTCCTCGGCGACCGACTCGAGTTCGGGCTGGGCTACGTTGATCAGTTTCCCCTTCTTCTGACGGGCGAACGCACCCAGGTCGAGGAACCGCAACCCGAGCTCGTACGTCTGGTTGTTCTTTACGATGTACCCGTCGTGCTCGAGGGTCTGGAGGTGGTTGTAAACGCTGCTCTTGGGCATGTCGAGGTGGTTGGCGAGCTCTGTCGTCGTGGCGCCATCGAGCGATTTCATCGCTTCGACGATGTCGAGCGCCGTCCGCACCGTCTTGACCTGCGTTCGGATTTGATCGTTGTCTGCACCCATGTGACTGACCAATGGTTCGCCAGCTAATAATTGTTGGTCGTCTCTTCCGAACAGGTGTCCGATTGCTTGTTCCGAACGTCCCGTCGAAAATTCGAGGGACGAATCGACGAGTATCGGGGAGCGAACCGATCGGCGCGACGAGAACTCGGTGACCGAAGAGCGTATACTGCTGTGTGTTAAAGTCAATACCATCCCACAGATGAGAACGGAGTTTGAACTACCCGACGTCGGCGAAGGCGTTGCCGAGGGTGAACTGGTCACCTGGCACGTTGCCGTCGGCGACACTGTCGAAGAGGACCAGGTGCTCGCCGAAGTAGAGACGGACAAAGCACTCGTAGAAATCCCGTCACCGTGTGACGGTGAGGTCGCGGAACTGCGCCCCGAGGAGGGGGAGGTCGTCCCCGTCGGCGACGTCCTCGTCGTGTTCAAGGTCGACGACGCGAGCGGGGACGAAGCGGATACCGGCGCCGGCCCGAATGAGGACGCGACGATCGAGGCGGACATCGGCGAGACGTCCGCCGATCCGTCCGAATCGGTCGAGAACGACGGATCGACCGTCCCGGAGGGCCGCGTCTTCGCTGCGCCCAGCGTCCGCAGACTCGCTCGCGAGGAGGGGGTCGACATCGCGACGCTTGGCGGGAACGGTACCGGGAACCGAATCACCGAACGCGACGTCCGCGAAGCGGCCGGCGAGGCGACCGCCACGATGACGGCGGAGTCGGCCGAAATTCCGGGCGTCGAAGACGCCGATACCGGGGCTGTGACGACTGGTGCCGACGAATCCGC
>NZ_JAQIVI010000097.1 GCF_028618695.1 Natrinema soli
TCTAGTTACTGACTATTCTAGCTTGGTGTCTCTGGATCCCCCGATCTGCTAAACTAGAACGGATGGTTCACTCGCCAATCTCACGAACTCCGAGTTCAGCCTCGTCTTGATCGTCGTCGCGATCGTCGGTCATGGCTCGGCGTCACCTCGAGCACCGGCACCCTCTTTTAGATCAGAGTTCGTCGAACATGCGGGGCACCTGTGGGCTTCGCCGTCGATGCCGAATACGCGGATAAAGTCGGCCGTGATGTGCCCCTCGCAGTTCTGGCACTTGGGCATAGTGTTAGCACTCCTCGGAGGGGTCGTAAACCCCACTACTTGTCGGTGCGCCGTTCAGCTCGCTTCATGCCACGGCGATCGGAAGTCGCCGGGTGCTGGACGTACACCACGCGCGGTGGGATCGACCAGCGGCTCACCGCTATCGATATCTTTGGCGTTCTGATAGCGGTGGATGTCACCTTCCACGTCCTTCGGAAGATAGGCGCCTCGAGTCTTCTCACCGTTACCTGTGGTCTCTTTGCCTTCAGGAACGCGAAGCCGATAGTGCTCCCCGTCGTTGGTGCTAGTCATGGATTGGCTCTGCAGCGGTCTCGCGATAGTTGGTTAAATTCTCGAGCTGGATTACCGCTGGAGCATGGTGCTAGGCGAGTCTGACAATCTCACGGGTCGCCATGTTGGGTTAATAGGGTTAAGACCTAGCAGTTGATGTTACTCGTCCGGCTCAGTTGTTGGAGCCCGACGGCGGAGCCACTCGAGACCGAGCGCGCCACTGAGTACACTTGCGCCAGTAGTGAAACCTGGGACACTATCAGAACTGATATCCCCCTCGTCGTCTTGACTGCTATTCTGGTTCTGTTCCTGACCGTCGCCGTTGAAGTCGTCGCGATCGGTACTATTGTTGGAGCCGTTGTCTTGATCTCCACTACCACTGTCATCGCTACCGGAATCTCCATCGCTACCAGACTCGTCACCACTCATTTCGTCGGACGAATTCCCGTTACTGCCACCGGCATCGTCGCCGGCGCTATCGTTACTATCGGAGTTATCGCCAGGATCGTCACTGTCATCGTCGCTTGAACCGTCTTGCTGGGAGGACCGAACAGCGACGAGACGCTCGTCTCCCTGAACGTAGAGGCCGTTTTCACCAGCGGTGAACGTCTCCGAAATGCTCAATTCGTCGAAGGTGTCATCAGTGATTGCCCATTTCTCCGACCCGTCGTGGATATCGAAACCGGTGATCGAGTTCTCGATAAAGGAAGGTCTGGCGTAGACGATCGCAGTTTCGCCGGCGATCTGTAGGTTGTGGTACGGGTCAATTCCACCAGGCTGGTGGGACCACCCGTCGCCTGATATGTTATATCGTCCGCCGCCAATCGTGACATCACCCGTACTGGCAGGAGAGGGACCTTCGTAGATCCCGCGGAACGTCCTGAGACTCTCGTCTGGACTAAACGTTAAGTCGGGGTAATTATAGCGAGTGTAGACGCTATCGTTGATAACGACGATCGGTCCCCCATAGACGACTCCCCTATCCATTCCGACCCAATGAGTTTCTCCTGAATGAGCGTCGAGCACGACGAAGGCCTCGCTTTTCTCACCTACGGTAGTTGCGTAAATACGATCATCTTCGATTGCAACCGGTATCGGTTGGAACTCGTACTCTCTTGTGACGTAATTTCCTGGTGGCTGATCGGGATCTTGTACGTCCACTCCGACAGTCTCTTGCTTCCACTCAAGATCGCCAGTATCGGCATTGAATGCGTAAAGTTCGCCGTCAGCAATGACGTAGACGGTTCCATATGCAATCGCCGGGCTGGTCATCTCCGGTTCAGTCTCGAACTCGGCCTCCCAGATAAGCGAATTGTCGTCGGCATCAAGCGCGGTCAGCTGATCACCGGCAACATAGACGACCCCATCTGAGACAGCGGGCGTTCCAGTCGGATTAAACTCCTCGTCTTTCTCCTGAAAGCGGCGCCGCTGCCACTCAAGCGTCCCGTCTTCAGCGTCAAGGACGCGGAGATCGTCCGAAGTTCGCAAGAATACGCGACCGTTCGAGGCTGCGAGATTGCCGGTCACATCATGTGTCCAGGCGACGGTATCGGGTTCAGGGAAGCTGTCCGTGGCACTATATGCGCTGTTGGCGGCGTTTCCACGATAGGACGACCAGCCTGGCGTTTCCTCAACTGGTGTTGGACTCTCATCGGCTGTTTCATCCCCTGCCCCAACAGAGGCAAATACCCCACCAGCTGCGAGTGTCGCACCACTTGCAATGAAAGAACGTCTCTGCCAATTAGACATACTTCCTACGAGTCAGACCACCTATTAAGTTTTTAATGTACACTTTCACGAGGGTGTCACCCTAGCCGAATTCAGTCGGATATCACGCTAAGCCAGCGTCCTCGAAAGTCTCATTGACTACGTCGGCAGTGGGTGCGTTCAGATAGGATTCAATCGCTTGGAATGAGTCCCAGCCACCGACCGCCATGACAACTCGAGGGTTCACCTGCTTATCAACGAGAAGCCGATACTGCTCCCTGTCGTCGGTGTGTTTGACGTGTTTCGGCTTTACTTGTGGAAGGAACCAGTCGAGCAGGCATAACGACGCTCACGGGCGTGAGCGTCTGCTGCATCCTCACCGAACGATTCATCCAATCAAATTGCCTCCGAAACGGGGTGGCGACATGGGGAATCGAAAACAGAATCAGGTGCCGTGTTGAATAGCGATCTAATCGGCTGATATCATGGGTTAGAAAGTCGAAGCCGCGGAAATCGATTCTGACCTATGGAAGTCAATATCCTCGACTTCGTTGAGCAGTGTCGGCACCTAGCCAAACAAGGTTGGGGAAGCACGCGGGCGAGCCCGCCAGCGGCGGGTTCGCCCGCTGGGTGCACGTCGTTCTGCACTGTTTCCGACTCGAAGACGGCCACAGCTACCGTGAAACGCCGAATCGGCTGAAGTACATGACCGAGATTCGTGACGTGCTCGGCTTAGACCGAGACGGTCTTCCTGAGTTCACCACGATCTACAAATCGTTCGACCGGCTGAAAATGTGGGTATGGCGGGCGTTGCTGCGCGTTTCGGCGCAGCAACACCCGCAGTCTGGTCACGCAGCTCTCGACAGTACGTTCTTCGACCGTCGCTCAGCCTCCTCGTACTACCACCAGCGGTCTAGAAGCGACGTGCAAACGCTGAAAGTGACGACATTAACCGATGTAGAACCACTCGCTGTTCTCGATGTGCATATCTCAGCACGCTGGAAACACGATACGAAGACTGGGCCGCAGGTCGTCCGCCGGAATGCGGACGACCTGCTGTCCGTCTCGGCTGACAAAGCCTTGACGGACGATCTATAGCTGGCTCAAGCGACTCGTCAGTATCGAGTCGCTTGAGCAGGCCGTAACTGATGCTCATCGATCTGGAAGAAAACGAAAAATCTCAGAAAAAGAGTTCAAAGAAACTGTCCACGACTCACCTGCGGAAGTTGGGTTCGACGCACCGGCGCTTGTCCAGCAATATCTTGACGAGACCTACGATGTCGGGTACTCAATCCCGAGCTGTCGGCGGTTGCTCAAAGAAGCGGGATTGAATTACCAAAAACCATGCCGTACAGCCGCCGAATCTGATGTTGACGAACAGCAAACGTTCCGCGAGGAACTCAAAAAAAGCGGCGGGAGATGGACACCACCGTAGTCTGTATCGACCAAACCAAGAAATCCGTCCAAGTCGAGTCGCGTGCCGCGTGGTTTCCTCGCGGCACGCGGCCAGCTGTTGAATTATCCGGACAACGTGACTGGACGTGTCTTTTGGGCGCGATCACCGAAAACGGTGATCGCTTTTTCTCTCGATTCGAAGAGTACGTGACTGCCGAACACGCGAAACATTTCATTCTCGCATTATGCAACGAGTTCGAAGATAATCTGATCATTGTGCTGAATGGAGCACCATATTTTCGGGCGTCGGCCGTCACGGACCTGGCGGCCCGTGACGCCCTCGCCCTCGTGAGATTGCCGGCGTACTCGCCAGAGCTCAATCCGGTCGAAGAGTGCTGGATACAACTTCAATCAGCACTAAGCAACCAGTTCTTTGATTCACTTTCTGAACTCACAACAGCCGTTGATACCGCTCTTGATCGGCTCTCTATACCAAAGGCGAGTAATTATTTCTAACTTCCACTATAGAACACCGATACAAACCAAGGGGTCGGATCAGAAGAAATTATACTTCGTCTCTACTCGCCAATTCAAGTTCATCGGCTGACAATACTCGAACCGACTTGTTGGCTTTAAATTCCGAGAGTCCTAGCAAGGCATGTGACTCACAGAAATAATGCGTATTCTGGTTTCCAGTATCCTTATGCTGGATATTGAGCTGCCTAGTTGGTCGTTTTATACAAGTGTGTGAGCCCCATTCACAGTTCATTGTGTGGGTGATTATCACAGGCTGGTATGTAAATATAGAGGGTGGTTTACACAAACTGTTTACTCCCGCCCTCGAGCCACTCGTCCAGCTTGCCGAGCGCGCCGTCGGCGACGAACAGGTGAACATACTCATCATGATGGGTCGATGACGATGTCTCCCGCCGAAGCGTCACGTAGAAATGCGTCTCGGTCAGTGGGACGGTCTCGCCGGTGACGGCACAGACGGCTGACCCGTCGTGCTTGGTCGTTCGGTGGGTCACTGTCGAGACCTGTCAGTCGTCGCGATCGGGTGGCGAGCGACCGCGAAACTGTTGGGTCCGGGCTAGGTATCGAGCAGAGGAGAGAGTCAGGGCTCGAGGGTATGGGTCATTAGCAAAAGGGGGAAGACGCGAGTATCGAGGTTCTCTGGTGTCCCTTTTCGGCCGGCCGCTATAACCGGCCGTGTGGGGCCTCCATGTCTCGTGGGATATCGCTTTGGGCGCGAATCAACGGGTGCAAGCCGTTCCAGTTACCGACGTTTCTCCGCGAGCCCTTCCGGAATCTCTTCCGGATTGTTAAGTGCGATTTATAAGACAACACGCGAATTTCGCGGAGTTCGTCATCTTGAATCCCCATTTTCGAAGTTTAGGTGTGGTTTCGAAATCAAGTTGGTCCTCGAACTCAGCCCGAGTATCACATCGATTAGGTGTCTATTGAGGAACCGCTGGATATCCCGATTCGGGTAAATCAGATCCGCGACCCGCCGCTGTTCGACAACCGGCGGTTTCCAGACCGCCACCTCGAGTTAAATCTCGGATCGGTCGAACGAGCGCAGGAGCTACACGACGCACTCGGCGCGGTGATAGACGAACACGCTCGGAACAGTTGGATCTTTTAGAGTGTTTGTAGTTCCAAACGTTCCGAATACGCATAGAGCTACGACTATCAGGAATATCCTTATGAGAAGTGAGTTAGGACAGATTGGAGAGACTAAGTGATTATGAGTTCGGCACTGTCTAGTTCTGAACCTCCTCGACTGGTGTTTTTCCGTCGAGAGCTTGATGTGGTCTTTGCTGATTGTAGTAATGTACAAACTGTTCAAGCCACTCGCGGACGCTCGCCCGACTGCCCACCCACGAGGTATGGAAGCGGTCAATGCGCATTTTGAGGGTATGAAACCACTTTTCGATCAGGTTTCGATCAACGTAGTTGAGCTGACCGCTCAACCCTAATCAGGAGAGGGCAGTCAGATAGCCGTAGCCATCGACGAGAAACACTGTCTCGGAGAGATCGTGTTTCTCGGTCAATTTATGCAGGAACGCAGCGGCTGGATCGGTTCCTCGTCGTCCGAAGACTGCGACATCAAGAATCAACCGCAAATCTAGGTCGATTGCAGTATATACCCAAGTCCAGTCGCCGTTAATCCTGACAGCGGTTTCGTCAACCGCGACCCGCGACGGCGCAGCCGTCGGCGGGTCTGGAACGCTGTCAGCTAGCCGATGTACCCAATGCCAGATTGCTTGGTGAGACCGTTCAACGCCGAGTGAGCGAAGAATCGCTTGTGTTTCTCGAAGCGAACAACCGGTCGCGTGGAGTCGGACGGCGAACGCCCTGACAGGCGTCGCCGTCCGCTCACGCTCCCAAGATTCATCAAATTCCGCCGTGTAGCACTCGCTGAGCAGGTCTACGAGTGACATAGCCAAACTAACTCTACGGCCTGCTCATTCCTCAAACTGGCCTAACTAGACACTGCCGTGGAGTGCAATCTGGTGGTTTCGACACAGCACGGGGGTTCATCGAGTGCCGATCAAGTTATCGATTTGAGCAGCTATGAGGGTGGTTTTACGATCGGCCCTGGCCGCTAATCGCGGTTACCAACAATTTCCTTCACAAGAGCGTTCTGGAATATAGTTGATCTACGGCCAAGAAGAACACTCAGAGTTTGATCAAATAATCTATGCAGAGTTATATATCCTATTACACGTCTCCTTCTGTACTGGTTGGTGATGATTCGACTATTGTCTCGACAACCTCGTTAGCACGGCCAATGAGAACTGCATTGACTACAGCACCCAATAACAGGATAACACCGCTAAAGTACAACCAGGTGACCAAGAGAAGAATGCTCGCGATGAGATTCCCGTCGCCTCCACTCAGAGAGACATATACCTGAAAGAGTACTTGCAGAATCGTCCAACCAAGAGCTCCAACAAGTGTTCCTGGAAGCACATCCCGCGGTTCGACGTTGATCGTAGGGAACAGATAGTACATCGGAAAGAAAGCGATGATGAGACCCACAACGAGTACTATGGGCACTATAAGACCAATGAGCGGAACGAACGAAAAGAAGGCAACCACGCTGGTGGCAACAATCATTGCAGCGATCCCAAGCATAAGGGTGACGAGCATCAAGAGACCGTTTTTGATCTGCCCAACGAACGAGTCCCGAGCAGTTGTTTCATAGATTTCTGAGAAGGCGGTATCGATTCCACGGAACACCTTGAGTGAACCCCAGACGAGTGTGAGTATTCCGATGATAGAGGCGCTGGCAGTTGATCCAGCGCTAGCGTCTGACTGTTGTTCGAGCATGACTTCGATGACCCCACCAACCGACGGAGAGACGCTATCAGTAGTGAGATCGATAACTTGTTGCTGTAGCATGGGATCTATAAATGACACTGCAAGAAGAACGAACATGAGCAACGGAACGAGCGAAACAAACGCGCTATAGGCGATACTGCCAGCCAAGAAGGTAACATTCTTCTCGCTGAACATGGCCTTGACCAGTTTCACTTGTGCGACGATTGATTGAGTATTCATGATTACCAAATTTCTCCAGATGAATAATCTGTAGTTTGTTGTGGTTGATAGATGTTCTGCATACCGTGCTGACCCGACGCTTGGACTCGCCTACCGAGTAATGACATTCGAATACGAAAGCGATGTGATCGAGACCTTACTGTCGGTAGTTCCCATCGAATCAGAAGTTAGTCAAGACTGATGAGGTTAGATTCTCAGGAAGCGTCTGAATGGGTGTATGAAGTACCTCTACCATCCAAACTCCGTTCTTACGGTCTCTGACCTTGAAACCTTAGCGCTTGATCTCCTCTCTGAGATCCCGATTCCCGGAGTCGAAGCCGCAGCCTTCGACTCCGGGATTATCCGACAGACGCTCCTCCAGGCCGCTGTCGATCAGAAATCCATCAAGGCTGTCACTGACACCACTCGTGGAACATACTCCGATGACTACACGCTTGCCCAACTTCACACGGTCCCGCCTGCTGAACTCGAAGCAATCGCTAACCGCCTTCTCTGTCAGCAGGCGGCGATGATCCTCGGCCCAGTGCCGAGGATCATCTGCCTCGATTTCGTCGATATCCATTATCATGGCTGTCCACACGCTGGGCCTGGCGTAATCTGTCACACGAAGCCTCGCGATGGCACCTCCCAGTGCCATCGCTACCTTGCTGGATTCATTCTTTGTCGGGCCAAACCACTGGTCGTCGCAGTCACACCCGTTCGTGGTGATGAACCGAAGAGCGACGCGGTCGAGCGAGTGCTCGACCACGTCGCAGCCCTCCCCTTTGATGTCGCTGGCGTTCTCGCCGACCGTGGGTTCTACGACGGAACGTCGATCGAGCGACTGGATGCAGTCGCATTAGTCGATCTTCCAGTCGTGCGGCGCGGAAAACAGATGGCGGAGAAACTCAACACAACAGTATCCTACTGGATGAGTACGTGATGTACGAGGGGAGCGAGCGGTAACTACGCTTCCCGCTCGCGGTCTGTGTCTCCTACCAGCAGGGCAATCGAGGTAAACACGGCTTAGCTCGTTCGGGCGTAGGTGGCGTGCGATCTGACCGATCGCACGCCGAAAGATGTCGAAGCACTCTACCAGAAGCGCTCAGCGATCAAGACAGCTTTTCGAACGATGCGTGAAGCGCGTGCACGAACCAGCACGACTGATCCAGTCGTGCGGCTGTTGTTCGTTCTGGTGAGCTTCCTGTTGCGGAATCGCTGGGTGATGCCAGTCGATAGTAATCAGTGTCTTTCCCAACGGGGCACTGCTAGATTGAACCTCTCTGTTTGAGTGCTTTGAGAGGTGGTTGATTATCGAGTGCTTGGTGGCTTCGGTGATGATTGTAATAGGCAGTATAGGCGGTTAGCCACCGCTCGGCGCTGGCCTGACTGCCGTTCCAGGTTTCGTGAAATCGCTTGATCTGCATTGTATAGGTCTGAAAGAGCTCCTCAACGATGCTGCGGTCGGTGTAGTTGAGATCACCGCTGAGATCAGTTCGAGAGAGGGTAGTCAGATATCCCATACCATCGACTAGATTCGGTTACGCAACTACTTCGCAAGCCGACGCCTACCTATTGAGGGGAGAAATGAGGAGGATGTGAATGAAAGACTTGTCCTTGGAGGTGGGTCGGTCGCTTCTGAGTTCTCTGTTTCCGTCAGCACTGACAGATCCAGTCTGAGCTAGTGACAGAAAGTATAAGTTGACGGTTACCGAGAAGTGTACATTGAACGATAATGAGTACTGTTCGAGAGACCCTATACCACACGATATACGTGCTTATGACGCTACTCTGTGGAGTCTGGTTCGGGATCCAGTACGCGATCGGGACTGACCCGGCGGGCCTCTTCTCTCTCGCACTGGTAGTTGTCGTGATCGCCGTTGGAGTCTTACAGTACCAGCCACCTGAACGGACGGAGGATACGACAATCTACGACGTTGAGGCTGCTCGCAAAGCGTATGCGGAGGGCCGGATCCCATTGACGGAGATGGAACGGCGTCTCGACGTTGCGCTCGACCCACAGTCCAAACAGCTCCGTAAGTATGTCGAGGAAGTGAGCGGGGTCGGACCAGAGATCAGTGCCGCGCTCTCTGCGGAGTATCGCTCGACGGAGGCGCTTTCGAAAGCATCAAAAACCGACCTGAAGAAGATATACGGAATCGGACCGAACACCTCCCACGCTATCAAACAACAGTTCTCCCAGCCGGAGGCAAATGAAGAGCGGGAAGCCGCCGACAAGACGTCGTGCGAGAGGACAGAGTGACAGAGCGGAACGGGTCGGTCCTCCTTGTTGGCACTAGAGGTGGATTTGCGGGAGAAGGACCATCTGTTCCTCGGTATGAGTGCCGTCCATTCATTTCGGCTAAACCGAGTGTGGTGTTCCCCACATTCAAGAATCGAGCGACCTGGCCTGAACTGGCCGCATTCTGTCTCTCGGGCTGCGTGAAATATTACTGAGAGTGTTACCCGAAGGTCGACACAGCACGCCCGTGGTTCTTTTGATAGAGGAGCACAGTCGCGAGCTCGGCAAGGACGTAGCGGCTTGTGAACACCGGATCATGTTGGTTGCCAGCTGGATTCGCCTCGAACACAGCCATGGCTCGAGCGTGTTGGTATCGTCCTCTACGCATGCCGCGTGAACCGCTTGCCCCAACATACGACTGTATTGTCATAATTCATGCTGTTCCGGATGTCCCCCACCGTAGCGGACAAATAGTTCACATATTTATTCCAACCCGATCCGATATATTTACCTTCCCAACGTTAAATATTGGAAGTGTATCCAGTGGCAGTGATTGTCTCTGGATATGGCGAGAAACAATACCAATGTCTTCACAAACAGTACCTAGCGGTCATACCATACTTCAAGCACAGGTTCCTGGTTTCCTTGAGGAAACCATCGCAAACATTATCGCATTTATTCCCGCGATCTTCGGTGCCGTTATTATCCTCTTGATCGGCTGGATCCTCGGCCGAATTATCGGGGGAGTTACTACCCGAATCCTTGAGGGTATCGGCCTCTCAGAACATACTCGGGGCACACCGCTCGAAAGCGATACTGATACCGACGGTGGTATCGCCAG
This sequence comes from Natrinema soli, assembly GCF_028618695.1. The sequence goes on from NZ_JAQIVI010000097.1 coordinate 10,281, forward strand.
CGCAATCGGCACGCTCGTCGCGTACATCGTGTATTTCTACGCTGCACTCGCTGCGGCTGACGTACTCGAAATCGAAATTCTCTCGGAATCGCTTTCAGAGATTGGTGCGTTTCTCCCGGTCATCTTCTCAGCCGCGGTCATCCTCGTTATTGGTTTCATTATTGGTCAACGACTTGGTGACATCGTCGCAGGAATCGTCAGAGGCTTCGGGCTTCGCACCCATATTCGAGGGACACCATTAGAAGATGTAGCCACCTCCGTTGGCGGCATCGGAACCGCTACTGGGAAACTCGTTGAGTACGCTGTTTACTTCTTCACATTGTTGACTGCAGCGGATGCACTTGGTATCACGGCCCTCTCACAGCTTTTGAACGACTTTGCAGCCTTCGTTCCAGCCCTAATCGGTGGTCTGCTCGTGCTAGTCATCGGCGTCTTCGTGGCAGATGCTCTCGAGGATATCGTCGCCAATGTTGACGCAACCCGGCTGACGACACTGGCTGGACTCGGCGTAAAACTGTTCGTCTACTATATCACGATCACGATCGCACTGGATACGATCGGCTTCAGCACAACCGTGTTGACAACACTCTTCACAGCGGCAGTGGCAGCGTTCTTCGGCGCGCTCGGAGTGGCGCTGGCACTGGCGGTTGCCATCGGCGTTGGCTGGGGAAGCAAGGATTACGTTGCGGAGAATATCGAAGACTGGATGGCCAGTGCACGACGGAGTGTTTCCGGACTTGGTGAGGAGTCACACACTCGGTCGACGGATGACTTCGATTCATCGAATCCAACTGACGACTAACGGGATTGATCTCGTAGTTAGGGCCTGAACAATCCATTTTTAACTGACTGAGATCGATGTCGGAGAGACAGTCAATTAATGCTGATTCTATCCTATCTCCTGTCTAGCAGACCCGAGTGCCAGATGGACAGATGCCCGGACCGTGTAGTGGAAAGAGAGAATACTCGAACTGGAGGAGGCGTAGCACAGCGAGCATTGGCCCCGTTCCGCCCAGCGAGGGACTTGACCGCCGGACTCTCCGTATGATGAAACCACTGAATGAGAAAGCGACGTAGGTAAGCAGAACCGGACCTAATTAGATACCGATATCTCCGCCACCGAGGTCGCCGACATCACCCAGATCCAGCTGTGACATCAACTTTTGGCGTTTTTCCTCTGGTAGGTTCTCAATCAGGGTCTGTAGGTCGTCAACATCGACTTCTTCGGGGTTTGGCAGGTTAGCGCTCATGTTGTACCTCCACTGGCAGTGGACGTCTTCAAGGACTAAAATAGCTATTCAGGATTTTATATATGAGTTGCAAGAAGAGAATTATTACAGTCACTCGTATTGTCCGCGGTTTTTAATGTCTCGAGCGACGGTCGAATGGGTCGGCTTGATTCGGTCAGTGACCTCTCGGTAGAAGTGACCGATGTCACGCTCCAGGAGGGTCCGAACGACGATGGCGGATTAAGCTGTTGCCAAGTAGCTAATAGATATCGAACCGCTTGCTCGTGCCGTCCTTTAGGATGACCATCACCATGGTCAGATCTCTGGGACGACCCCTGCACCATAGTATATGTGTCGCTAGTCCAGATACTCACTGCAGTTGCGTAGAAATTAATAATCGTCATCCGTGGGGTTTCCTCTTAGATGACCCCATTAACCATGTCGTCCCTAATTTTCTATAATAAATATAATTATTTATAAATATATTGCAAATTTATATATTTAATTTTTAATTATAGATAATGAGATAATTGATATTCACCACTCCTTGAAGAGACATGGCTTCCGCTTGCTATACGTCTCGATCACCGATTCCGAAGACTCTCTCGGACGAGAAAGTTAATCGCAGCATTGCGGCTCATCCCGTGGCTGTCGACGAATTCGTCGAGGCCGTTGATAAACTGGATTACGTGCAGCGTGTCCGGATCGTTTAACCCGAGCTCGTCGACGCCCAATAGGACTGGGTCGTCGAACTCCGCGGCGCTGATCTTTTCCTCGGTGAGTTTCGTGCTCGAGGATTTCCCGACACCGACGCCGTCGGAGACAATCGACACCAACTCGTATGACGTGACGTTGTGCTCGCTGTCGTAGATTGCCTGATGACGTCCTCGAAGTCTGCGAGCAGTTGCTTCAAAAGGGTCATCTTCTCCACATCTGTATACTGGGAGTGAACCAGCACCGGAGAATGTGTATCAATTAGTTTGACCAACCTAGAGGTTATAAAGGGTATTTCGGTCACCGATAATATCACTGCCACCGGGTGATACATTCCGTTCCACCGCTATCGAGAGATTCTGACTCCTGTCCTTGATGAGGGCGGGGCAAGTAAGCGAGAGACCACGAAACTCGACACGTTCGACAACCAGCTCGTCACCGTGCCGAACAGCGACCTCGCGAATGCAGCCCTAGTAAACAACGAAGCGAACGACGAGCGTCGGGTATCGGTTGGGTTCGGCATCGGCTATGAGGACAGCATTGAACAGGCACGCGATGCGATCATCGACGAAGGGTCGCGCATCGAGGGCGTGCTCGACGACCCCGAGCCGACCGCCCCGATCACGGAACTGGGCGACTCGACTGTGGTGCTCTCGGGACGGATCTGGATGAACCCCGAGGAAAGCAGCTACGGGGCGGTCCGCGCACGGTTCGTCGAGGCCGTCAAGGAGCGCTTCGATGCCGAGGGGCTCGATATGCCGTATCCCAACACCGAACTCTCCGGGGACATCGAGGTCACGAACGCCAGTAAAATCGAGACGATCGCTGACGACTGACACTGCGTCCCGCGGACTGCTCGTTTAGCAGTCATAGGTAACGTACTTTTCTGACTTGATGATAAAAATGAAGAATGATTTCTGAGATCTTGCTCTTTCCTGCCCTGTTGAATAGCTTTTCTACAGCTCACCAAAGAGGGAAAACTGTAGCGTAGGTCTATTTGTTTAGCAGCCGTAGATACCGTACTTATCTGGATTGGTGGCAAGAATGAAGAGTAATTTCTGAGATGTTGTCCTTCGGCCTCTCGTTCGCGGCTGTAGCGCACCTATCCCGACGCCGTACCTCTATTCAACAGAGCAGAAATTACCGTAACCCTACGCCGTCTCCCATTTTCAATAGAGCACTTTGATCCACTTCGTTACCGTGGGTTTCGACGCATCGACGTTTCGTGCGACCTCCCGATAGGATGCATCAGGATTGCCCTCGTAGTATTGACGGACTTGGTGGCGGGCGTGCGAATTTTAGTGAGGGCACTATTATTTTGCAGTCGCTTTCTTGCACTGTTCACTGTCTTTTGTCCGACGCCCAGCTTATCCGCGACTTGTCTCTCGGTCTCGTACTTGTCGAGAACCAGGCCGTCATCGTCGCGAGGCCATGTCGCTTTGATGTAGTTTCTCGCCACCTTCATTACCACTCTTCTCAGATTGGTTTCTATGCCACTTTGTGACAACTGCGGCCAAGAGGTCAAGCGGACGTGGAAGCATACGTCGAGTGAGGAATATGACTGGGTTTGTGGCGACTGCCACCCAGAAGTAGACACTCCGATTTAGTCGTCGCCCTCGCGCATGAACGTACTCGTCGGGATATGCGAATCGGTAAACGTCGGTGGCCTTGCGGACGGTCTCTTTCGAGATGCCGATTTGTTCACCTCCGTCCTCTCGCCATTCGCCAGAATTAGGGGACGCAAAATTTTGCGTGCCTTCCCCACCTTCGGACATCCGGTCTTTAGCCATGGACCGTGCGGTTTCTTCGAGTACCAACGCTTCCTGTGCCTGTTGCCCTGGTGGATTTGTCTAGGCGTCAGTCATTCACTCGGGGTGGGAGCTCCGTCACCGTCACTCAGTTCTCGACGAGTCATGCAGTTGGGGCAGCCGTGTACTTCACCTTCAATGCCGAACACTCGAATGAAGTCTTGAGTAACAAACCCTCCGCACTCGTCACATTCGGGCATCTATTCGGCCCCCTCAGTTGGCATCCCGGTGATAAGCCACTTTGCGCGTGTGACGATCCCGGCCTGGGCCTTGCGTTCGGATAGACTCTTCTCACGTTCGACGTACTCGACTAACTCAGTCACTTCGTCTTGGCGTTTGTTCGTGGCCGTGAGTTGCCGCTGTAACCTATCCCGTTCGTTCTCGAGGTCGTCGTACTCGAGTCCCTGTTGAATAAGCTCACGAGCTACTGCGGACTTGCTCATGTCGCTCTCGTCGGCTCTCGCTTCGATCTCGTCGTGTGTATCGGAATCGACACGGGTTGTAACGGTTTTCATACTCGGCGATACGTTGGTGACACTATCCGTTACGAGCGTATTATCTTGAAAATCAGTCAGACGCGCGTCAGACGGTTAGTCGTCGGAAATTGTCCTCCATTCGGATTGGTCCTCCCCGCTGGGGAACTCAAGTTCATCTATAGTAGCCGCTGCAAGTCAACGCACACCTGATCGCACGACAGCTGTGCGATCAGTGTGTAAATAGTTGCAGTTGTTACTGTAGGGCGTCTGTTTTTCGAGTCTCTTTAGTCGTCTCTTGAGTTTCTTGAGTCCGTTCGGGGGATGATTCATCGGCTATCGGTTCGGGTTCGTTCACGGGGCGTACTGTGGCCTTCCTGTGAGCCGGAGAGCCACCACACTGTGTTTCGCCCGCCTATCTGCTTACTCTCAAGCTGGCCGCCATCTTCGAGACCACGTAACCGGCGAAGCGTCCCACGCCGTTTGATCGGCACTTGCTCAGACACCTCTGCAGTGGACAGTACGGGATCAGTAGTCGATTGAAACACGTTCAACAGATCTTCGTCAGTAACTCGAGGCTTTCGCCCGCTCTTGGTTGGCTTATCTGCCATTACGTCCTACTACGGTCTTAAGCCCCTAAAAGGTGTACCCTCTAAGGCATGGATATAGCATATCAATAGGCACACCGCTCAATGAGTAGATTCATTATTAATGCCGTCTAAGGACATGGTAGAGACAAACCGGCTCCTACGGGGCGTGTTGGAACGCCCGGTGGTCCAAACACCGGGCCGGGTTGTCTCCAATGGAATCGAGAAACCCATGTCAACGAACGATACGCCGACTCAAGAGAGTAACGCTGCAGAACTAACCGTCCTCGAGGCCGCCGGCGACTGCGAGGTTAGTGAGACGGACGAGAAATACGCTGGACCGTTCCAGAGTACGACAAGTACGTGAATCCCACCGGATGCTCCTACGTCCGTTGTAACGACTGTGGACGAGAAATCCTTACTGGACGCAAAGACTTCGCCACCCACCGAGACGGCTGCAAGTTCGGAGATAGCTAATGCAGGGCGTCACTCAAGCCGAACTCAAGCAGGCGCGCCTAGAGCGTATCGAGATAGAACGCGCCTATGCAACGTACACGGAGGAGAAGGATGAGTGAGTACTCAGTCACGTGGCTGTTGCTCGCCGGTACTGGAGTGTACCTGATGGCTGCCTCGCTGGCCGTTCGTGCTATCCGAGGGTTCGCCTAATGCCAGAGTGCGAGAACTGTAGCAACCATGTTACAGATCGATACAAGCGTGTGTTTTCGGCCAACGACGGGACATTACACGCTTGCTCGAATTGGCGCAACACGACCGAAATGCTCGGTGGCGCGGGAGCTGGCGAGTAGAACCACAAGACAGATACCTAGAGATTCCGATCAAGAGACACATGAGCGAAACTACCGAAACCACGACCGAGCAGGACAGCACTGAAAGAGAACTTCCTCCAGGAGGGAGCGAGGGCGTCATCGTTGACTCATAGATACCAAATTCCCCTTAGACAGGGAGTTTTGGACGGACTATGAAATCCACCCAAGCGGGAACGTGGTCACGCTCTACACGGATCACGACGCGTTCGACGTGCCGATGAGGAAGGTGGAGTACATCTGGCATGAGGGCCAAGAGGGCTCTATCCCAGAAGAGTACTGGTAGCAGCGTAATCAGATAACCTCAAGAGTTCCTTTTTCGCGTATTTGGCTGGATAGATGCATCTACAGCCGTGTTTTAGGGACTCAAGGGGAGGTTCGAACGGATAGGATGGGGGTCCCCGAGCGAGATCTGTTGTATTGAAAGGGTCGGTGGCCAACGGCAGGGGGGCGACAACGCGTCGGGTTACCGTTGAGTGTGATGGATCCCCTGCCGTGTTACCATTCATGATTCTCACAGGTGATAAAGTTACACCCTAACGAGCCAGATGTAGGCAGAACGGGGGTTGCTCGAGTCGTCGATAGCATTGAAAAGCTACGTCGGGAAGTGGTAACCGAGGTAGCTTAAGCCGTTCTCGGCAGAGGGCATGTTGGATGACGACGCGATCCCCCTGCATGCAGACTAGATTACTGTATTACAATAAGTCCTCTCAAAGAAGATAGCGCTCGAGCGGGATCTGTTGTATCGAAAGGGTAGGGGTGGGTGGGGTGACGGCAGGGGGCAACAACACGTCGGGGGCAGACAACACGTCGGAGGCGTATGCCTTTCAGTGTAATGAGTGTCCCTGCCGTATTACCATCTATTGCCCCCATGGGTGATAAAGTTGCACTATAACGAGTCAGGAGTAGGCAGAACGAGTTACTCGAGTCGTCGATAGCACTGGAAAAGCTACGTTGGAAGGGGAACCGAGGTAGCTAAATCCCCTGAGGCAGGAGTTCAATGGTGATGTCCACGCATTCCCTGCATATAGACCAGGTTGCTATATCACAATAAATCCTTAGGGTGAGTGTCGCGCTCGAGTGGTGGGTGCTACGGTTCGGGAGTCCTATTGGTTATATCGAACCGTGTACCCAGATTGTCCCCGTTCGGTCCAAATTACAGCGTAAATAGCGTTAGATTTGTCTAACCTACCATATCGGAAGAGAGGTTTCGACGCCCCGCTGCTCGAGGTGTGGAATCAGGGACGATTAGCTGAACTAAGAGATTCTACTCACCGCGATCGTCACTCAGGACGGTGATTCAGTCGTCATCCATCCCTGTGAGCCACCAGCGCGCACGTGTGAGGATACTGGCCTTTCGGTAGGACTTCTCCTCCTCGACGTACTCGACTAGCTCCTACTTCTCTTGACGATCGGCGATGAGTGTCTGCTTCTCGTTCTGCAGTCGTTCAACGTCTCGATCGAGGTCTTCTATCCGCGATTCTGCTCTGTTGAAATCCTATTAGTCCGACACTCTCGCCACTGAAACAGCCGTTAGGCAGGTGTGTGAGTGTATCCTGTTACCGGTTAGCCCCAGCGGAGTTGATTACAACAGTGAGAACTGGGGCGCACTCACAGCTCCAAAACAACTAAGCTAGCAGTCGTTGATTATGGAGCATGGACCCAGTCACATGGGCGAAATCGAAAGGTTTGGCATACGTCGGATTAGAAGCCGGGGCAATGATTTGCATTGTCCTCTTACTCGCGTTGACTGTGCTGAAAATTACCAACGTCTCCTACGAACCTGGTATCAACACGTCACTCGTTGCCGTTGCCGCTATCTTCCTTGCCATCATGGGCATGAAATTCGACAAACCTGACAACGATGGTACTAGTGCGTAGCGCTGGCACGTTTAACTGCTGTATCTAACAATCAGAGTGACTGGTCGAGATTATGAATGAAGCAGCCGAGTGCAAGTTCACGGAATTGCTTCCACCAGTACCGAGAACGGACGAACGCACCGTACTTGCGCTTGAGACTCGAATTCACCGTCTCGTTCTGACTTAGCTGACCGTACAAATCTGCATCTAATCGCGCATTCCACGCTTTATGGAGTGGCGAGAACTCACGGTGTTTGATGAGCGAACGCATGTCCTTCTCACAGGCTAATACGCGAATTTTCTGATCGTCGTATCCCCTGTCTCCAAGGAGAATCGCAACGTCGTCGGTGTTTCGTTTGATGAGCGCGGGTACGATCTTGGTGTCGTGCTTTCTGGTAGTCGTCACGTGCAGGTCAAGAATCGCATTTGCACTTGTATCGACCAGCAACGTGACTTTCAACTGCTGAATTGTTAGCTTCGCCCGCTTTGTATAGTGCTTGGAAGCATGACTGCGATCAAAGCCTGACGCATCGATAGCAACAACGCCGTTCGTCGGAAGTAGCATCACTGAAAGGTTGAGAAGCACCTGCCAGACAGCCATATCAAGTCGGCCAAGCGCTTTGCACAGCGTTGACGGCGAAGGAAGTTCGGTGAGTCCGATAGCGCGCCGGATACGGGGCATCTCGATGAGTTCGTCAAGAAGGGCACGGTAGGTCGTATTTTTCCGAACTTTGAGACAGAGGAGGACGACGTGCTGGTGGAGCGTGTAGCGTCGTTTCGAGAATTTCGAAGAATACCGCGCGACTGCTCGCTGAGCCAAGTGAAATGCTTGTTCGACAAATCGGGGTAACTACGACTTTGGGAGGGTCTCCATCCAGTCACTCTACTGGTTGAATCTGTAACTCTCCGAGGATTTCAACAGAGCCAATATCGACTAGCTCATCGTTTTTTGTCGGATCGCTCGCTCGGGATAACTCACTCGCGGCTCCCTCGAAAACGAGATCAGCTCATTCGTGGTTTCGGTAGGCGTCGCCAACTCTGGCGGGAATCGTCGGTACTCGAGCTTAAGAGAGCTGTCGTCGTCCACTGTCACGGTTAGATCACCAACCCCGCGGCAAACAGCGCTGCGTAGAGCGCCAGAAGCTTGCCAGTCGCTTCGAGTGCCGGGTTGAGCGCCTTACCGTCGGTTCTGGACCAAACCGTCCGGGTGATCATCGCCGCGTAAGGAATCGAAACGAACGGGAGCAAGATGCTCGCGCCGAATCTCTCGACGAGCCAGAACCAGATCGGCGTGAGGTACGCGAGCGAGAGCATCGCGGTGAACTCGATGCGACTCCCGTGGTAGCCGAGGCGGACGGCGAGCGTTCGCTTGCCAGTCTCGGCGTCGGTTTCCCTGTCGCGAACGTTGTTCACGACGATCATCGCTGTGGAGAGCCCGGCAACAGGGAGGCTCGCAAGGAACACCTGCCGGGTGACTGTTCCGTCAGGAATCGTCATCACAAACGGTTCGACCGCGGAAACGGCCTGTATGTAGTAGGTGCCGACGACGGCGACGATACCAAAGAAGACGAAGACGAGGAGATCGCCAAGACCGTGATAGCCGAGTGGGTACGGACCGCCGGTGTAGGCCCATCCACAGAAGACGCTTATAAGTCCGAAGACGATGATCGGCACCCCACCGACGGAGACCAGATAGGTACCGGAGAGGATCGCCAGCGCGAACATAGCGAACGCTGCAAGTTTGACCTCCCGAGCAGGAATGATCCCCGCTTGCGTGACACGAGTGAATCCCTCCCGATCCTCGGTGTCCACACCTCTGATCGCGTCATAGTAGTCGTTCGCGAAGTTCGTTCCAATCTGGATCAACACAATATCGACGAACGCCATCAACGCGGGGAACGGCTCGAAAACACTCTCATGGGTTGCGAGTCCCGCACCGACGATAACCGGTGCCGCGGCTGCGGGCAAGGTCTGCGGGCGGGCAGCCAGCAACCACGCCTTTGTCCGTGACACGTCACCCTCGCCCGTACTCATGTGTCAAGCATCCGACTCGGGTACATGTCAACATTGGTATTGCAGCCAATCGAATGGGGTAACCCACGACCCCGAGCCGAATCTCGTGCTACATCCGCACTATGTATGCAGCAGGTCAGCTGAAAACCATCACTGAGAAGGCTTCACGAAGACCACTCAGTTTCCAGCCAATGTGAGGAGTCCTCCAGTCAATAGCAACCGCAAACCGCGAAAAATGATTGTACCACAGGTGGCGTTGTTACTTGGCCAGTGCCTTTCCTTCCAGTTTCTCGACCTCTTCGAGGGCAGCATTCGCGTTGACAAGCCCGGATCCTTGCTGGTCGGGCCCAAGTCCGACGTCTTCTGCGGACGCAGTGAGGTGTTCGCGGATTTCATCGTTAGAGAGGCCGTGTGCGGCCAGCAACGCTGCCGAACCCGTCACGTGCGGTGTCGCCATCGAGGTGCCTTCCATGACCCCATACTGATTTCCAGGCATCGTCGATAACACGAGAGTACCAGGAGCGGTCAGGTTCACTTCGGGGCCCGTGTTCGAAAACGATGCGAGCGAATCGTCTTGCGCGATCGCACTTACACCAATCACTTCATCGAGGTCCGCAGGGTAGTCCACCTGCGGGTGGCCGTCATTCCCAGTCGCCGCAACGAGCAGGAGCCCCTCCTCGTGAGCGAACTTGACAGCCTCGGTCTGTGTCTGCGTTGTCTCTGGTTCGCCCACGCTGAGATTGGCGACATCGTAGCCTTTTCGTGCTGCATGCATGATACCAGCAGCGATGTCCGCATCGGTTCCAGTTCCCTGGTTATCGAGCACCTTCACAGGATGGAGAGTCGCGGACGGACTCACACCAACGACCCCAATATCGTTATCGAGTGCGGCGATCGTTCCCGACACGTGCGTGCCGTGGCCGTCGTCATCAGCCCACGCTTCACCGCTCTCGGCCGTGGTCTCAACGAAGGCGACACCCTCGCCGATGTTGGTATGTAGGTCTTCGTGCGTGGGGTCGATACCGGTATCGATGACCGCAACGTGGGTACCACACCCGGTCTCACCTCGTTCGTGCGCCGCCAGAGCACCAATTCGTTCGATACCCCAGGGCTTCCATTGCTCGGCTTCGAGATCCTCTTGTATTTGGTTGTCAGGGTCAGTGTCAGGAAGATCGAGGCTCCGCTCGATGTTCTCTTCGACGAATCGAATATCCTCATGGTCACCGAGGGCACTGAGATCGCTCTCTGTAACTTCGACTGTGGTGATATCCAGGTTCTCGAACTCGTGGTGGACTTCTACCGCGATATCTCTCGCATGCGCTCTTCCTGCCTCGGTCTCGTGACCGACATTGTATTGAGCCGTCGTCTCTGCATCCTGTGCTGCAGTCGTTCCGATGCTTCCAAGCATTGCACCTGCAATTCCCGCGGTGGCAGCTGTTCGGAGATATGATCGTCGTCCAATGCGTGTCTCGAGTCGCGTTTCAGGTGGTTTGTTCATAGACGAACCACTCGCTATGCCCATCGATTCTGCATTAGTTCAAACACAGCTACATGTCCTATAGGGGATAGTTAGTGTCTATAGGGAGTGTTAAATCCAACAAAAATTGCAACATACGAGTGAGATTGCGGGGAGTATCATCATGCTCATGGCAATCATAACAACGGCCTAATACCATCGGGTCTACTCACGCGACTGAATCGGGCTCATTGAGCGATTACAGTTCTAATTCACTAGATATGTCACTCAAAGATAAGGGCGTTCCAACCGGCGACGTGGATGCGTAGTGACGCCGTACCCGCTGGTTAGCCGATTTTCACACTGCACGGTCACTGAGTGAGTCTGCTGATTGCGGATCCTTGATTCACAACGTGGGATGGCCATATCTCGATTTGATCTAACTACGCACCTCGCGGAGTTCCTCTGCTCGCCGGGCAATCTAGTTGAGGAACGGAAGGCGTTGTTGATGCCAGGTTTCGTAGGCGACACACGACTGAAGTATTAATATACCGTCATCGATCGCGATTCCCGTGTCAATGTTCCGGGGGTTCGAACGACTCGAGGCGTTGTTGTGACGTCAGTGACTCAACAGTGCAATCAGTCTCTGGCATCGTAGGATCCTCCCAGCACTCTGAGGAGCAAACAACACTACCTTCCTTTAGCCGTGTTCGCAGTAGGAGGGTGTGACCTACGAACCCGCCGTCGTCGGTGCAGGTGAGCCACCACTGGGGGCCTGCTGGCGGTACCGGGAGAGCTTCTTATACAGCAATAGCCCGATACCACTAACGTAGACAACTGCGACGGCGAGTCCGATGACGCCTGGGAGGTACGTCACGAGGGTATCGTAGATTCCGTGGAGGACCGCGGCGATGAGCAATCCCTTGATGACGATGGGAGCATACGACTCTGGATTGGCCTTCGCGAGGCCGAGGTAATACCCGGCCAAGGCAGTAAGGACCACGTGGAACGGCACAGCGGGCACCCGCCCGATCGCTCCGCCCACGGCCAGTGAGAGTGCTGGATCGCTCGCCGAGCCTTGTGCAACTGCCCTTGCGATGTATTCCGAACTCTCAAGGGCGGCAAAGCCCAGCCCCGCGACGGCTCCGTAGAGCGCACCATCAAGAGCTGTCTGAAAGCTCGACCGCTCGAAAGCGTACAGCCGGACAGCCGCCCACTTCACGAGCTCTTCGATCGGTCCGACGACCAGGAGGAAAAACATGGCCGTACCGACGACAGGGAGGGCCTCGATGACGGGCTGAAGACTCCCCTCAATGAGTATGGCGAAGCCGGCAAATGCCCCGCCGAGGAGGAACGTTACGACCAGTCCTTTGTGTGAAATCGTCATCGGGTTGATCCGTCGGATGTACCTAATGATAAGCAGTCCGACCAGCAGAGAGAGCAACACCACACCGATGAGCCACGGATACTGGACTAGCTCGGACCCGATGGTCGCAAGTGGGTGAGCGGCAAAAAGCACGGCGACCACAGCCGCGAGGAAAACCCACCACCGACCAACGAATCGGGAGACCCCGACCGCAAGATGATCAAGTCTTGTTCGCTCTTCCCAGGTCGTCACATCGTACTGCTCCCTGTCGTCGATGCCACCTTCTGGACTATCTGAGACCATGCACCAACCGCGGGAATAATCGACAAAAATATTGCCGATGGTTATTTGAAATGTTCTCCTATTACTTATAGTGATATCATCTGCACTTTTTTATTGGTAAGGGTAATAGAGGGATAATCGCGCGAAAACGTCGTGACTCGTACGTCTGAAGTCTGTAGTAGAATGCTAATATACGAGTAGCAATGAAAATCACCATAGCCGATTTCTGTCCTAGAGGGCTGCTGCCCAAACACGGGGTCACGTCTCCAGAAGGTCGAGCTCGACCAGCTGTGTCTGAACCGTCTCAATCGCTGCTTGTGCATCTGACGGTTGTTCACCACCCGTAATCACGAGTTTGCCACTGCCGAAGAGTAAGACGACGACATCTGGCTCGTCCAATCGATAGACCAATCCCGGGAATTGTTCTAGCTCGTACTCGACCGCCTCCAACTCAAGACCGATCGCAATCGCAGTGAGATTGAGTCGAGCCCCCAAATCACTACTCGTCACGATATTTTGGATTGTCATTTGGATGATCTTGAGCAGCCCTGTTCTCCTTTACCCTACCCTCGAGACCTCGCGGGCGCGTTCCGTCCGACTGACCGCGGCCAGCGTGACAACAAGTTGGCGTGATTCGGCGACGGCCACCTAGGGGTCGTCCGCGACGCAGCGACTGCCCAGTCCTTCTTCGAGAAGCCGATCCATCCCGGCCTCGAGGCGCTCTCGTGCCGGCCCGCCGGTCACCACGCCACAGAGGACGGGATAGAACCAGTCCATTGCGTGCTGAGAGATCGTCGCGATGGTTTGCAGCGGCCCGCCGTAACTCGCCGAGTTCATCGTCGGTCATCCATACCTTGTATTGATCCTCTTTCCCGGTTGCTTCGGGTCGCCTGTAAGCTTCTATAAGAAAACGGCACTAGATGTCTGTAGTATTACAATATTTGTTGAGGGAGATGCCCAATAGCCTGGTCAATACGGGGAGTATGATTTATTCGTTTCTGACTTGTCTAATAAAGCGTCAAGGCTATTATCAACAAGTACCAAGGTTCACTAACTGTTGGAATGCAACGAGAGAGACAACATAACCCAGGAGATAGTGATAAATAGATGGCTGAATGCCAGAATTGCGGAACACACGTCACAGACCAATATGCTCGTGTGTTCACACCAGACGGTGTTGAGAACCCTCGAGTCTGCCCACAGTGTCCAGATAAACTGCGGGATGGTGCTAAAATTCGAGAAGCAAAATCACAGCGGCGATGAGAATACACATTCATGTACAACAGAATATATGAAAGAAGAATAGCAGAATATTTTCGTCCCTCTAACCAATATCGGTATCCAGCGTCAACTTCTCTCTAGGAGCAATGCCAGATCTAGCAATCACCGAGTACGATGAGTATGAGACCTTTGCCCAAGCATGGCAAGATGATGGGAAAGCCAATGAGACGGAAACCCAGTTGTCTTGGCAGTTGCCTGGCCAGTTCGATGACAACGAACTCCTGATCCGCCTCCCAGAGTGGCTCGCAGAAGAGAAAATCGGTTTCGTTGATGGCAAAACGCCAACTGAGTTCGTCGGCCAGATCGATCGCCAAACAGAGCAGGCAATCCACTTCACTAATTCAGCAGTTGCACCCTCACTCAAGCGACTGGCCCACCGCATCCAGCATCTTGAAAAAGGCATCGAGAACGCCGGTGACGATGAAACCCGCTCTGAATGGCTAGAAAACCAGTTGCAAGAGAAACGTCACACATTCGACCAGCGAACAGAGCTCACAGGATTATCCGAGGAATGGATACCCAAGAGCCAAGTGCAGCGTGCTGTTCGCCGCAAGGAGCCACCTCATGAGACCCACTCGACGAAGTGAACTGCGTACAGTGAGACACAACCTCGGTTTGACAGTTATTCGCCGCTATTGATCGAGAGATCAGACACCGTGATGCCGACATTCTCGAGAGTGATATCGACCTGGCAAATATCATAGGATCGGCCATTATACTCGAGTGTCACACCATCAGCGTGCAGTGAGAAAGAGTTGATCGAGTAAGTGCGCTCGTCGATTTCGACTGTCGGGAGCGCCTGACTCGAGATTTCAACCTCATCAATGGAGGCGTGCTTATCTTCGAGCGAAATATCGATACTACCTAGCTGCTTGGAGTTCGTCTCAGCGCCGTCTGCAGCCGCAACCGTGGCGAAACCGGTTACACTGACCATCAGGACGAGGCATATTGCGAGCCGCTGTGTCATTGAACGCATATTCCGAAATACGAATTCAAAACATATAACTTTATTTTAATTATTATTCATTACTATAGACTTGATTAATGTACAGTGCAAGTCAGAATAGCTGGTACTGGAACCAGAGTACGTGGCGCCCAGTTCATTCAGTCTGAAATTCTTGTGCAAGGCTGAACGTAGTGAAGTCCTCGATACGATTTCGCCGTCTCTTTCCTCAGGTAGTACCACGGCTTCGGTGGGATCGTCACATCGACCATACCGGAGTTCCGCTGTAACGCCGTTCTCCTCGAGTTCGATCATCCACTGGTTCATTTGCCCTCCGGTGGGAGTTCGACCGTGGGTTCGATCATTCCAGCGTCCCAGCGGAAAAGGGGGGAGGTTCCTCGCGTTTGTTACGCGGCATCATGACCCACCTGTTTCAACTGAAGGTGATAGAAAGTCGCCGACAGCGGCACATCTGACGTGTGGCAGACGTGTTAGTTGGAGGTGACCTCGAGCACGAGTCGCTGGTCACGAGAGAGATTTGAGAGTCGGGAGCGAACCACGGCCTGGTCCGCGTCGGGTTTCGAGTCGTTGATCACAGCCCACGTGACTCGTTCGGCCGAGCCGTTTGCGGTATTCCGGACGCTGTGAGAGAGCAACGCGATCGCGTCCCGAGCATCTGAATCCGAACACCGGGCGATGTACTCGATCTCGCCGCCACCGATCACGCCGGGTTCGACGCCGACGCTTGCGCGTTTTCTCAAGAATCGG
>NZ_JAQIVI010000098.1:0-42701 GCF_028618695.1 Natrinema soli
CGGATTCATCCAGAAGGAGCAGATCAACTACGAGCAGGGCGGCTACTACCACGTCTACTACCCGACGGACCCGACCCAGATCGCGAACGACATGCAGCGAAAGCTCAATGACTGGTACGCGAAGATGGGGCAGCTCATCCAAGAGTTCGAGAACAAGTACGAACACGCAGAGGCCGACATTGAGATGCCCGCACAGAGCTAATCGTCTTCCGGCCGCTACTCTCTTCGCTCTCGTCCGTACTCTCACTCTCCTCGAACCGCTTTTGGATCGTTTCGCTGACGGGAGTCTCCCGACGAGCCCACCGCTTCAGCGCTGGGTAGTAGAATCGTCGACGTCATCGCTATCGGTGCCCCTACCATCGTTCGGCAAGACGGTGAACGGCCGCATCATGTCATGGTCCTCGTGTTCGAGCATGTGACAGTGCCACATGTACGTGCCCGTCTGATCGTTGAATAGTCCGTCGTGCCCCCCGAAGTGGACGATTACGTGGACTATTTCACCGGGATCGACGGTGATCACGTCATTCCACCCTCGTTCGTACGGCTTGGGTGCTTCGAGCGCCTCGAGGTCGAGCTCGTCCTCGTCTGGATCGTAGTCTCCGATCGACTGTCGTCCTACCATCTGGAAGTGCACGAGGTGGAGGTGCATCGGATGGGACATCCCACTTCGGTTGGCGAAACTCCAAATCTCGGTGTCACCGAGCGCAGGTTCCTCGGTCACGGGGGCGTCGATCTTGAGACCGTCCGGCTCTTCAGCAGTTCCGAGCAAGTAGAGCTGTCGGCTGTAGTCGTCGGTCGCGCCGCCGTTGAGCGTGAGGTATCGCTCGTTGTCGACCGAATCGATGGGAATGTCCGGAACACGAGTGAGTTCGTCGGGGAGCTCAGTAGCATCCTGTGAATCTCCGGCCTCGTTCACGTCCACGAGCATGATCTCGGGGAGCGGAACGATGTCGTCGTCCCCCAAACCCGTCTTGCCACGATACTGAGCGGGCGCGTCGTTGTGGAGCAGCAGCGTCTCGCCGGCGGATTCGGAGAAGTCGACGACGACGTCGGCGCGCTGGCCTGCGCCGACCTCGAGGCGATCGCCGATCTCGACCGGCGTCGAGAGGAGGCCGCCGTCGTTTCCGATCTGGACGAACGACGGTCCGTCTCCACCAGTCTCGCCCGACGATTCGTCGTACCGGCGGAATTTGAGGGAATAATATCGACTGTTCGACCCGTTGAGGAGCCGGAACCGATACGATCTGGGTTCGACGGAGAGCCGAGGCCAGGCCTTCCCATTGACGACCGCCGTGTCGCCGTAGAACTGAGGAACGATACTCGGATCGGGGTGTGACTCGTCGCTGCCGCCTTTCTCGTCCGAGATGGCCGTCGGATAGAACAACGATCCATCCTCCTCGAAACTCCGATCCTGGAGGACGAGCGGGATTTCGTACTCGCCCTCGGGCAGACCGAGGCTCCGTTCGTGATCGTTCCGCAGGAGATAGAACCCCGCGAGCCCGGCGTAGACGTTTAATCGCGTAATGCCGAGCGAGTGGTCGTGATACCACAGCGTCGCCGGCGGCTGGTCGTTTACGTAGTAGTAGTCTTTCTTCTCGAACTCGGGGCCTGTCTCCTGAAAGTCTCGAGTGAACCACGCCTGTGCGTGACCGTCGCTCTCGGACTCGACATTTCCACCGTGAAGATGCGTTACGGTCCGTACGCCCGGCGTATCGTACGGAATGAGGTCGCTGTGAATCGTCGTGTCTTCGGGCAGGAGATGCTCGTCCGGGAGGTCGTTCGTCCAGCGGACGTAGATCGGTTCGCCCTGCTCGGCTTCGATCGTCGGGCCCGGGAACTGCCCGTCGTAGCCCCAGACGGTCGTCGCCGGGAGATCGCGGTGTAGCTTCTGTTCGACCTCGCCCATTGTTATCTCGTAGCGAGGGCGTCCATCCTTCGTTCCGGACGGTTCTGCGACGCCCGGTCGGGGGACCTCGTCGACCCACTTCTCGAGGTCCGGCGACGAGTGGTCCGTTATCGTCGTCGCGTTCCCCGCTCGGGATGGATTCGTATTCCCCGTCGAACAGCCTGCGAGAACCGAGATACCCGTGGCCCCGGCTGCGATGCAGAGTTCGCGGCGCGAGACACTCGGTCTGGACGGCCCAGTGTGATTTCCCATAGCTGTGCCTATGAATGCTCCGTATATGCAGGGCCAGTCGATTCCGATGCAGTAGGAATCGGAAGAAGAGACATCGTTGAGAGCCTCGCAGGCATCGCGCTGGGCGGAGTATCGAGCAGAATGCTCGATCGCGTCGAGATCCGTGAGAGTGGACCAGTACCAGGGCGACGACGAATACGACTACGTCGTCGACGATTTGCTGGGTCAGCAAATCGTCAGCGTCGTTTTGCCGTCTCCAGGGTTGGATTACAGTACGCAACTTTCACGAGCCATGACTGACTACCAACTCGCGTTCAAACCGGCGACCGGGCTTTACGGCCAGCACGACCCGAGCGCCGTTCTCTTCGATGACGGGACGCCCGTCTTCGGCGTCGAGGAAGAGCGATACACGCGGGACAAACACGCGACGGATACGTTTCCCAAACACGCGATTCGGGCGTGTCTCGACCATCGAAACCTGTCCCTTCCGGACCTGAATCGGATCCTCCTCCCGTACGAGCCGCAGCTCCGGGGCGAGATCGCTTCACACTACGTTTCCGACGCGATCCGAGCTCCCGGAATCGGACGAAAACTCTCCGCACTCGAACAGACGCTCGTCACGCAGGTTCGGGGCCGGTTCGTTCCGACCCGACAGATCGAGAACCGCCTCGAGTCGATCGGTTCGCCGGTGCCGCCGATCGAGACGATTTCGCATCACTGCTGTCACGCCGCGAGCGCGTTCCACCCGTCGGGGTTCGACGAGGGGGTCGTCCTCACGATCGACGCGAAAGGCGAGTACGACTCGACGGTCGTCTGGCGTGGCGACGAGGACGGCCTGACGCGCGCGTATACCTACGAACACCCGAACAGTCTCGGGCTCTTCTTCGCGGTCATCACGGAGTACCTCGGCTACCGGATGTTCAACGGCGAGGGGAAAGTGATGGGGCTGGCACCCTATGGCGAGGACAATCCAGAGATCGAAGGCGTCCTACGCGGGCTGATCGACACGGGCGCCGATTACGACGTCACCGAACTGACGAAGCGCTGGGGAACCGGCCACGGCATCGAAACCCTCGAGGACGCGTTTGGCCGTCCTCGAAACGAAACGCCCGGCGAGTTCGACCAGTGGGAGAAAGACCTCGCGTACACTGCTCAGAAACTGCTCGAGGAGACAGTCGTTGACATCGCGGAGACAGCCGTCGATCAGTTGGGCACGGCGAACGTCGCACTCGCCGGCGGTGTCGCGCTGAACTGCAAGCTGAACAAGCGCGTTCGTGAGTCACCACACGTCGACGACGTCTTCGTCCAGCCGGTCGCCAACGATGCGGGGCTCGCGCTCGGTGCGGGATGGACGGGACAGCCGCCGTCGGCCGTCGACCGCCAGACCGATGTCTACCTCGGTCCCCAATACGAAACCGAGGAGATCCGTTCGACCCTCGAGACGAACAAACTCGAGTACGGGGAACCGGACGACCTCGAGCGGTACGTCGCCGAACGGCTTGCCGACGGCGACCTCGTCGGCTGGTTCCAAGGCCGGATGGAGATGGGGCCGCGGGCGCTCGGTGCCAGGAGCATCCTCGCCGATCCGCGCACCGCCGAGTCCCGCGATCGAGTGAATCGGTTCGTCAAACATCGCGAGGAGTGGCGCCCGTTCGCTCCCTCGATGCTCGAGTCGGCCGCCGAGGAGTACCTCATCGACGGCAGTTCAGCACCATTCATGATCGATGCCTACGACATCCGGCCCGAGAGAACCGACGAGCTCGAGGCTGTCTTGCATCCGGCCGACGACTCGACGCGTCCCCAGACCATTCGCGAAGACCAGCACCCGCGCTATCACCGGCTCATCTCCGAGTTCGCCGACATCACCGGCGTGTCGGTCGTCCTCAACACCTCGTTCAACGATCACGCTGAACCAATCGTCCGGACGCCGACGCAGGCGATCAAGGACTTCTACGGAATGGGACTCGACGTGCTCGTCCTCGAGGACCTCGTGCTCGAAAAGGGAGCGACGAAGACCAATTGCGATTCGAAATTGGCGTTCGAAGAGCGCGACGTAGCGGCTGCGGGTCCGCAATAACACCGGAATCCACTACGTTCGGATCGCGAGACGACGAACTTACCGCGACACGTGGTCTCGAGCGCATCTACGAGCGTTTCGGCGGGCTGAAACCCGTCGTCGAAGCGGGCGACTTCCATGCCGTCTTTCAGGACGACGAGCGTCGGGACGCTCTGGACGCCGAACTCGGCGGCGAGATCCGGGACGAGACCGGCGTTCACCGTCGCCACGACGCCGGTACGCTGCGCGCGACTCCAGTGAGCACCGGCTCCATCGACGCGCAGATTCCACAGCCGGACGTGACGAACTCGAGCAAGACGAGGTCGTATGCCGCGAGCAGGTCGTCGTAGTCGGCACTGTCGTGTGACTGAACGGGTTTGTGGGTCGCGCGGCCGTCGACGGTCAGCTTCGTGGGTGTGGGTTCGGTTATCAACATTGCTATGGTCCGAATGCACATCCGTGTTCTGCATAACTCTCACAATACTAGTGTGCAATCGGTCGATCGATCCACGGATGAAGATGATGACGATAGTAGAGGAAGAGAGGGAGTCATAGAACGATTCTCACGAGCTACTGACGACTTTCAAGTGCTCGAGATGTTTGAGAGGAGCACTGCTCAATTTGAGTTTTCAGCCAAACTAAAGCTACTTCCACCACATTTGCAGAAACCTCGCCCCATCGCCTGTATTCCCCCATCCAACAGATTGATCCCTGGTTGTATTAAGCCGCACCTATCACACACCAATATTACCCTTTCTGCTCTCTCTGACATCGTATGAGAGAGCATCACCACTGCCTACGGTAATAGTCTTACCCAACAGTCATATTCAGTTAGACAGTTACAATTCTAACATTACTGCGATTATATTCGTTCAAGTGATCTACGAATAGAGGGTAGTAGCCACGATAATTATCTCTCCCCCAACTGAATGGCAACCTTAACTGAACGGCAACTACGTATGCGAACGTGACACCGATACTTCTACAAGAGATGTTGATGGTGCTGTGTGAATAAAACAGTATGTTCTGCCGAAACAGGTTTTCATCGTACGACGGTCACTGTTATGTTGGCTCGTTTTGTCACAGTTTCGGCAATTGAGCCCAGCAGTACGTGTGAAAACCGATCATCACTCGCTGCACCGAGTACGATTTGATCAATGGCATGCTCGGCGGCGTAGTGGAGGATCTGCTTCGCCGGGTTGCCTAGTTTGACGACACTCTCATACTCACCATCGAAATTGTCGGCGCGATCGCGAAGTACCTCGTGGAGTTCTTTGGCGTTGTTCCATTCCTTCTCGTACCACTCTTGAGAGTACGCGGGAAGGCCAGCTTTCCCAAGCGGCGATTGTAACCCTGGTGTGAGCGGATCAACATCAAACGGATCAACGACTGTAATGACAGTGATATCGACATCAGTGAGGTCGAACGCATGCTCAAGGGCATGCAGCGACTCCTCTGAACCGTCGACTGCGACGAGAACGTGTTCTCCCATGTCTTCGACTACAATCGCCCACGTAATAGCTGTGGTCGGGACCAACTACACTGATTCGAGTATAATCGAGAACAGGAGGTATGCGCCGATCGTCGATAGAGTGGGAGTCAATACCCAGAGGAACACGATTCGGCTGGTCGCCGCCGGGTCAAACAGGCTCTCGGCTGCGAGTTCGTCGATCTCCTCCTCGCCAATTGGGGGTACATTTATCTCTTCCGTGTCTCTAGCAGCTTCGACCTGCTGTTCGCTCTCGTCGCTAGCAAGTGTGCCCACGGTCGGCCCAGCCGGGATGCCGGTCTCCGAGGGATCGGTCATGAGTGCACCTGTCGTGAGGTCCGGGCCCGCCTCGTCGTTGATTTGGGCAACTTCCGGGTCTAATGCAGCGCTCGCAGCCTCAGCGACGGTTACCGCGCGACTGGCACGGCCCCATCCGAGGCCGATAATACAGCAGGTCGTACTGACTGCCAAACTTGCAGGGATACCGAGTTGCGAGAGGACCGTGATGGTCGTTGCGCCAATTGTGGAGACGATCAGCGCCGCCAAGATCGGCAAGTCAGTGATACCGTCGCCGACCGTCGCTAGCGTTCGCCGAGCGATTGTGAATCCTCCAAGACCAATTGCACCAATCGCGAGCAAAATTCCTTGTTCAACCGAAATTGAGCGGGTTCCAACGAGTGGCGCAACTGCATTGGCAGCATTTGAAGCACCCGCGCTGAAGCCCATATAACATGCGATCACCAGCACGAGTGCCGACCCGACAATATCCCGCCGCGAAGCACGCTCGTTGAACGACGGACGTGGAACTGCACCTGAACGATCGATCTGCAACAGTGGGTTCTGTAACCGGGTGAACGCGAATCTGGCATCGAGATGGGGATAGAGGTATCGACCGATCACCATCCCAACCAAAAAAGCGGTGAGCGGTGCGATGATCCACGCTGAGACGATCCGGAACATCACCGGTTCTCTGAGCGTCCCCGTTGCAAGGCCGAGCCCCGCAATGGCACCAACAGCAGTCATCGACGTTGACGCCGGCACTCCATAGAGGTTCGAGATCAACAGTGCTGCTCCCGCAAAAAAGAGTACACCGACGCTTGCTGCTGGGGTGAACTGGCTCGACGGAACGATCTCACTGCTCATAGTAGTGATGACATTCCGACCGATGGTCCATCCGCCACCCAATGCGAATACAGTGAATAGCGCCGCTGCTGTGGCTTTCCCGAGAATTCGACTTCCGACGGCAGGTCCGAATGCGACACCCGTGGATGAGCCGCCGATATTGTATCCGACGAAAGCGGCGACCAGTAGCCCAATGAGAAGTAACGCGGATACCATATCCTACCCGTACCATAATCTACTTCTTTGTAATTAGGGTTGCAGAGTTCTGTTCCAATCTACTGACCAACATGTTATGACCAGAACTGAGGAGGTGAATTCTACTTCGTATTAGCACAAGGCTGGGCAGGCAGTGGAATGATCTATCGCGGTTCCGAAAATTGTAGTCCTGTACTTACCGCGATTTTCACAGACAATTCTGAGAGATGAAATCGTGCTACTATTACGGCTAATAGACGACCAGCGCTAGGTAGAGTTGTCCGATCCCTGCAATGGTCATCACGCTCCCAGCGACCCGCTTCAGGAACCCCGAGTAGGCCGCGAACCGACCTGCACTCGCGACCAGTCCCATTCCGGTCGCGACCGTCACCGCGATCATTAAGGCGACTACGCTACCGACGTAGGTCATCAGGACGAGCGCCGCCGCTTCGGTCGGCAGCGATAGCGAGCGGGCGACAACCGCGAGGAAGATGGGCGTGACGCAACCGGCCCCATCGAGCGCTTCGATGAGGCGATCGAACGAATCAAGGACACGTGAGATCAGTCGCAATCAAGACCGGACCGAGGGATTCGCCACGCTCTCCTTCAAAGCGCCCTTGTTCAGCGACGGCACGCCACGAGCTCGCCGCGGTTCGGATCGCGATCCAGGTCCGGTGACTTGCAGCGACATGCACGATGTTGACTACTACGGGTAGCACAGTTTAAATTGCAATGTCATTACAAGACCTCCCACATGCGGACGAGGAAATGCACGAGTGTATCGACAACTGTCTCGAGGCCGCACAAGCCTGTGAGTGGTGCGCGGATGCCTGCGCTGACCACGGAGAGGAGATGGCCGAGTGTATTCGGCTCTGTCGCGACGTAGCGGATCTGACGACGCTGCACGCGCGACTGATGGCTCGCAACTCGGACTACCACGGCGAGCTGGCGTCGGTCTGTGCGGACGCCTGCGAGGCGTGCGCCGAGGAGTGTAAGCAGTTCGATCACGAGCACTGCCAGGTGTGTGCGGATGTCTTGCCGGAGTGCGCAGAGTCGTGCCGCAACATGGCCAGCTAGGGCGAACCGACCCAGCGGTTCCGGTTTCAGGATGGTCGCATTTCGTGTGGTCCGGATTATGCTTGCAGCAGACAGCAGTGTACGCTTTCCTCTCAGCCGCAAACATCCACTATGGCCAGTAACGGTGACACGTGGTTCGGGTTACACGAACGAGTACAACCGCTCGTTCGAGCGGGTATCGTCCTCGGGATCGGTCTGGGCGGCTTCTTCGACGGAATTGTCCTCCATCAGCTCCTGCAGTGGCACCACATGCTGTCAGCCCGGACGGATCCGACTGTGCTAGCGGATCTACGACTGAACATCGTCGCCGACGGCCTCTTCCACGTCGGCACCTACCTCTTTACGATCGCCGGGATCGTCCTCTTGGTTCGCGCGTGGCGACGGGCGGACGTTCCGCCGTCGAGACGAGCGCTCCTCGGATCGACGATCCTCGGCTGGGGCGTCTTCAACCTCCTCGAGGGGCTCGTGAACCACCAGCTCCTCGGGATCCACCACGTCTGGCCGGAGGGGCCGGGAAGCGTCCTCCTCTGGGACGTTAGCTTCCTCCTGTTGGGCGTGCTTTTCATCGTCGGCGGCTACGCCGTGATCCGACTCGACGGACGGTCAGTCTCCGACGTTCGGGATGAGCACGCAACGGACGACCGCCCGACGTGATCGTGATTCAGTGACTGTACTCCCGATCGCGGCGGTGCCGCTCAGTCGTATTCGAACACGCGGGCCATCCCTCGCTCGAGGTGGTAGACGTTGTGACAGTGGAACAACCAGTCGCCGGGATTGTCCGCGCGGAAATCGAACGTCACTTGGTCGCCGTGGAGCGCGACGAGGACGGTGTCCTTGACCGCGTCGCCGACCTGAAAGAAGTGGCCGTGGAGGTGCATCGGGTGGATCGCCGGACTGCGGTTCACCATCCGCACGCGGACGTGGTCGCCCTCGCTGATCTCGAGCGGGTCGACGTCCGGGTACACCTCGCCGCGACGGAGTCGTACCTGTTCGCATGGATCGGCGACGTTGACGTCGCTGATCAGACGGTGAACGTTCGCACCGAGGCCGGCGATGAAGAGGGGTACCTCGACGGGATCGCGGTCTCCGTCGATCCAGACGACGAGCGAAGCGACGGACCCACGGGCCGGGCCATCCAGAAACGCGAGATCCAGACAACACGGGATATCCGTGACGATTCCAGATACGATCCCTGGCGGGGCCACCTCGAGGAGTGCGGGGTCCGGTTGTCGGCCGCGATCCCAATCGTCCACGAGGAGACCATCTATGGGGTGTTGAATGTCTACGCTGATCGTGCCAAGGCGTTCGAGGGGCGAGAGCGCGCCGTGCTCAGCCAACTGGGGGAGGTGATTGGTCACGCCATCGCCGCGACCGAGCGCAAGCGAGCCCTGATGAGCGACGACGTCGTCGAACTCGAGTTTCGCATTAGAAACCTGTTCGACGAACTCGACATCGACGTTCCGACGACCGGACGGATCACGCTCGATCACACGATCCCGATCGAGGACGACGAGTTCCTCGTCTACGAGAACATGACCCTGGACGCGATCGACGGCTTGGAGGCAGTTGTCGAAACGCTCCCCCACTGGAGGGACGTCACGTACCGAGGCGGCGGTACAGAGACGCGCTTCGAACTCCGGCTCTCCGAGCCACCGGTCCTGTCGACGGTCGCTTCGCTCGGCGGGTCCGTCGAAGACGCCGTGATCGAAGACGGCAACTATCAGATGACGATTCACATGGCACCGGGTGCGGAGGTCCGACAAGTCGTCGATACCGTACAGGACGCCTATCCCGCAGCGGAGCTACTGAAACACCGCCAGCTCGGTCGACGGAACGATACAGTTGAACACGCTCGTCACGCGCTGACGTCAGATCTCACCGCTCGCCAGCGATCGGCCCTTGAGGCGGCGTATCACGCGGGCTACTATGAGTGGCCGCGCGACGCGTCCGGCGAGGAGGTCGCCGAATCGCTGGAAATCGCCCCGCCGACGTTCAATCAGCACCTCCGGAAGGCGCAGCGAAAGGTGTTCGACTCGCTATTGTCGAGCCCTGGGCGGTACCGATCGACGGAATAGCCGTCGGCCCCGTCGGAATCTGTGCCGCCTCCGTCGCTGACGCGCGGCGTCATGTCTGGCGGGCGCGAGCGCGGTCGCAGTCGCGGCTGTAGACTCCGATGGCGGTTAGCAAGCCAACGACGGTGCTGACGGCGATGGTCAGTACGGCTCCGACTGGAAGTAGCAGTCCGGCGATAATCGCTATGAGAACGGCGATCGCAAAGGCGCCGAACGCAGACGCGATCCGCCGGCGCCGTTCTGGCGCACCGTCGGCGAAACTCCAGACGACGACGCCACCAGCGACCACGCCGGCAACCAGTCCCGCCGGGATGCCGACCAGCAGCGAGAATTCAATGCGCGACTGGAGGAGTTCCGTCACTGCAACGGTGACGACCAGAAAGGTCGCAAGACTGGCGGCGATGAGACGACCAATCGATCGCAAATTCATGAGTGTCACCGGTATAGACGTCTCGCTGCGGGATATATCCGCGTACTAATTTCTCTTTTCCGAGGCCCGTCGGCGCGAGTGTGCTACGTCTCGGATTCGAAAGCAGCGTCAGCTCTGACGCCGCTTTTGCAAGGGACGTAGATAAGTCCGTTCGCCCCAAATCTATATTGTGTAAAGATCACAATTATGGACCAGATAGAACCAGAGCAGCTCGCGGACAAGATCGACGGCGACGAATCGTTCACACTCATCGATACGCGGCCGGAAGACAGCTACGAGGCGTGGCGCGCGCCCGGGGCCGAAAACGTCCCGTTCGGCCCCGGTGACGAACTCGACAACGAGAAGCTGGATCGCATTGACGAACTGACCGACGGAGCGCCAGTCGTCGCTATCTGCGGCAAGGGGCTCACGTCGACGCCGTTCAGCTTCGAACTCGAGCAACACGGATACGACGTCTCTGTCGTCAAGGGCGGCATGGAAGACTGGAGTTCCGTCTACGAGGTTGTCCCCATCGAAACCGGAAACGACGATTTCGTCATCCGCCAGTTGCAGCGGCGGGCGAAGGGCTGTCTCGGCTACGTCATCGGCTCGAAACGCACCGGAGAGGGCGTCGTCGTCGATGCGACACGACAGACCGATCAGTTCAAGATCGCCGCCGAGGAGGCCGGGATCACTATCAAACGAGTTCTCGACACGCACGTCCACGCCGACCACATCTCTGGCGGGCCGACCCTTGCGAACACGCTCGACGTCCCCTACCATCTCGGGGAGAAGGCGAGCGAACGGGGCGTCGAGTACGAGTACGAACCGCTCGCCGACGGCGAGACGATCACGGTCGGTGATATTGAGATCGAAGCCCTGCACACGCCCGGCCACACCACCGAGATGGTGAACTACCTCGTCGACGGTGAGGAGCTGCTGACCGGCGATACGTTGTTCGTCGAGAGCGTCGGGCGGACGGAACTCCAGTTCGGCGACGAGGAGGCAGCCAGCGGCGCCGAGCTGCTCTACGAGTCGCTCCACAACACAATCCTCGAGTTGCCGGACGAGACGCGGATCCTCCCGGGGCATGTGTCCGTCTCGGAAGGAGGCCGCTACGAGGTCGGCTCGCCGGGCGACCCGATCGAAGCCCGGTTAGGGACGCTTCGCGACGAACTCGCTCTCCTTGGCCTGAACGAGGACGAGTTCGTGAGCCGACTAGTCGAGAACGCCCCCGAGAAGCCGCCGAACTACGAACGGGTGATCAAGGTGAACACCGGTTCCGATCCTCTCGAGGACGAATCCGAAGCGACGGAGCTCGAACTCGGCCCGAACAACTGCGCGGCATGACAGTGCAATAGTCGGTCGACCGAACAGGAGCCGCGCGGCGGAATTCGGCCCGTTTTTCCTCATCGCTCGAATACCACCGACAACGATGGACAGAGAGTCGACGAAAGACATCGATCCGAATGACGCCGAGTACCGCGAGATCGGAGCGGGCCTCTTAGACGAAGAGATGGGGCCGAGTTCGGCCATGGCTCACCTCTACCGTGGCGAGATCCACCGGATGAAGTTCTGGCGCGAACGGCTTGACCAGACGACCTACTGGGCGATCGTCATCATGAGCGCGATCCTGACGTGGACCTTTTCAAGTCGGAACAACCCCCATTACGTCCTCCTCTTGGGTGTGGCGGCGTTGACCGCGTTCCTTGTCATCGAGGCGCGTCGCTACCGCGGCTACGACATCTGGCGCGGACGCGTCCGAACGCTGCAGAAAAACGTCTTCGCGTACGGGCTCGATCCGTCGGCCGGCCTCGAGGATCCGGCGTGGCGCGAGAAGCTGAGTCAGGACTATCGCCAGCCCGTGATCAAAATTTCCACCGAGGAAGCAGTCGCCCATCGCCTCCGGCGGATTTATCTATTGCTGTTTACGATCGTGCTGACCGCGTGGCTCATCCGCATTGCGGCGTTCGCCGGACGGCCGTGGCCGGAAAGCGCCGCGGTTGGTGACATTCCGGGCCTCGCCGTCACCGTCGTGGTCGGCGCGTTCTATCTCACCGTCGTGATCGTCGCTTTGCGGCCGCGAACGTGGCAGGCCGAGGACGAACTCCACGAATCGGACGTCGGGCAGCATCGCTAACCCGCGATCGACGCCGGCGTCCGTCGCGCGGTATAGATCCGCGTTCGACACGCCGGACGTGAGGTCGATGTCGCGATCATTCGTCTGCCCCGTTCAGTCGCGGGACGATTGCGGTACTACCACGGACTCGCGCTCTCCGGACTCGCGCGAGCGAACGAGCGGCAACACCACAAGCGTGCTCGGGCGGAACGGTTCGTTCTTCGCGCCGTTTCGATCCGGCTACGGTTCGATATCGTTCGGTGATCAGGATATCGCTCTCGTCGTGACGGTACGCGAATCAGCGGCGGAAACGCGGTCGCGTTCGCGTCAACCGGGAACGACCACTAACGCGAACGGAACGACGACGAGCATCGCTACGAACGCCGCGAACGCACGGTTACTCTCGAGAAGGGCGTCCTGAACCGTCTCGAGAAATGCGTAGTAGGAATCGTAGACCGAGAGCGCCGCGACCGTGCTGACGACCGCCGCGCCGAAGAGTAGCAGGACGATCGCGACCCCCAACCGGACTCGAGGACGAGCGCGACCAGCAGGGTGTCCGTGAGCGTTCCGAGACTGGCACCCATGATGTACGGGACGATCTCGGTTCGCCGGATGTAGCCCCGGTTGTAGAGGGGAACGATCACGCCCATCGAGAACGCCACGCTCGTCGTTACGGCGGTGACGGCGAACCCGAACCCGAGCGACAGCCAGCGGTGCTGGAGGACCACGAATACGCGCTCCCTGAGCCAGTCGGTCGAGATTCCGTTCAGCAGGGTATCTAACAGGTGAAAGCTCCCGACAAGAGCGATCATGGCCAGCAGGGCGCTGGGAGCCGCACCCAACTGGTCGATCATCGCGGCTGTGACCGGTTCGAAGAGACCGGCGCTGCCGACGTGAACGTCGACGGTCAGGTCGCGTTTCCACGCGCTTTGCTCGGTTACGTGGACTGCAGTCACGCCGATCACCGTCGCCGGGAGGTAAATCGTGTGACTGACGAGGAACGTCAACGTCCCGAGACGCATCGCTTCGGGGAGTGAGTACTCGGACGCGCGGAGATACTCCAGTGCGCCGATCAATAGGACGATCCCCGCGGCGACGAGGCGGGATCCCGCGACGAGCAGAAACAGCTCGAGGACGGTCATCAGGTCGGCCGAAAACAGTAAGAGCGCGATCGCTGCGACGAGAGATCCGTTCAACATCACGTACGCGGAGAGCCAGCTGATCCCGACGAACTCGAGCAGGCCCGTTTGCCGGGCCAGGAGCGGCCGGACGGCCGGCGAGAGCGTCCGCATCGACGCGCTCAACAGCTGGACGGCGAAGAAAAACGAGAATACCGCGAGGCAAAGCAGAAGCACGAAACGAACTGATCGAAACGGTGCCCGACCCACGTTCCGTCCGGCCGATCTGCGCCCCATTGGTGCACAGTATAGGAGGGATGGACAAAACGATGGGCGTCCGTAACGGGTCGCGGTCCGACGTGGTGAGTCGGACGTCACCTCGTCTCGACGATGCCGAGTCGGAGCGGCACAATCCGCTCCGTGCCTCGTCAGGTATTACGGTTCGTCTCTCGATTGTTAGCTCGAGGTCCACCGCCTCGACGTCCTCGTCGAAGATCCGGAGCTCGAGAAACGACTCGTTGACCGCTGTCTCGTCGAACGCCGCCCGCTCCGAATCGGTGAGTTTCCGGAGCGGTCCGGTGACGATGACGCTTCAGGAGCGGCCGGCCGAATCGACATCGTAGAGGGTGAAGCAGGCGCTATCGGTATCGTCATGGTATGACATCTTCGTACTCGATCCGTCAGTCGACAGGCGGACGTACAGCGTCTCGTCCTCGTAGTGGTGGGCGACGGGAAACGCGTACGCGGCGCCGTCGGCCGCGAGTGCAAGAACGCCGGTGTCGGCACGCGCGAGGTGGTCCTCGAGTTCCTGATCGTTCATTCCGATCGTGTAGACGAACTCGATCCGGTCCATCGTGAACTGTATGTTCGCAAACAATATGATGCTATATGCCGCACGCGGTGAACGTAATACGGTCGAGTGTTCGACGCTGGATCAGTCAGCGCGCTGTTCAGACGGTTCTGACCGGCCCGCTTGCAGCGGATTCGCTGCCGACCCAGACGTCACCAACCGCAGATACGTGCCGACGTTCGTCATGAGCTTGTTCTCTGCCTTCCGGAGGTGTTCCTCGTAGGTAGAGCGGGCCACCGACGTCTGCGAGGCCAGTTCCCGAAGCGACGTCTGTCGCGGCTGTTCGTAGTAGCCGTTCTCCAGCGCCAACTGTAG
Source organism: Natrinema soli (assembly GCF_028618695.1). Next base: position 14,960 of record NZ_JAQIVI010000098.1, read on the forward strand.
CGCCGCCAGCTGGCGATCGGTCAGGTCCTCGAACAGCTGATCGACCGGCGCCAACATGCTGTGGGGGATCTGCTGTTCCCTGATGGCAGTTTTGGAGAGCAGTTCGATATCCCGGTCCCGCTCGAGGTCCCGTAACAGCGCCTGCACGTCGGCTTCGTCGAACGCGATCACTGTGTAGTGTTCCCAGCCCTGCCGGTGAATCGTTGGCGGCTGGTAGAGGCAATCGTGTTCCTCGAACCGCTCCAGGATCGACCCCTCGAGCGAACAGAGACAGGACTGGGTGACGACGTGGAGGCCCGACTCGTCGATTGACTCGTGGAGGATTGTTCCGATCTTCCGAATCTCCGCTAGCAATTCGTCGGTCGGGTCCCCCGCCGAGCTGATCTCGAGCACCTGACAGTCGCTCAGGTACCACTCGCGAATCGTGAGGTCCGGATATCGCTCCGAAATCTTCCGGTAGGGACACTCGTGTTTCAGTCGAAACGAGGCCTCGTACAGACTCATACGCCGTCGTTTGGCCCCGAGAAGATTAACGGTGCCGGTCATGTCCCGCACCACTCCTATTCGGGTACTGACCGTACGAGTGAGTACGATGGCAGAAATTAGTCCGGCGGAACTCAGTGATCGGTTGCGGGACGGTGACGACGAGAGTGGGGACAGCTTCGTCCTCGATATTCGCCACCGGAGAGAATACGACGAGTGGCACGTTCCGGACAGCGTCAACGTCGACGTCTACGACGAACTGACCGACGACCCGGAGATGGCGAAGGACGACCTCAAGGATCTCCCGGACGATCGCAAGATTGTCACGGTCTGCGCTGCGGGGGTCGTTTCGCAAACCGCGACGGAGGTCTTGCGAAAGATGGGCTACGACGCCAGCACCCTCGTTGACGGGATGAACGGATGGAGTCGCGTTTACTGGACCGCACCCATCCCGACCGACCTTGAGGGAACGCTCGTGCAGGTCGCCCGCCCGGGGAAGGGGTGTCTCTCTCACGTCCTGATTTCGGACGGCGACGCCGCCGTGTTCGATCCCTCTCACTACCTCGAGGAGTACGACGAGATTCTCGACGCCCACGACGCCGAACTCGTCGGCGTCTTCGACACGGACGCCCACGCTGACCACGTCTCCGGCGGCGCGGAGCTCGCCAAACGACACGACGTTCCGTACTCTCTCCACCCGGAGGACGCGCTCGAGATCGACGCGACATCGGTCGAAGACGGCGACGTGATCAAGATCGGATCGGTCGACGTCGAGGTCATCCACACGCCCGGTCACAGCGAGGGCAGCGTCTCGTTCGATCTCGAGGGCGAGGCTCTGCTCACGGGCGATACGCTCTTCCACGAGAGCGTCGGCCGCGTCGAACTCGGCGTCGAGGCCGAGCTCGAGGAGTCCGACATCGAAGGGAACGCTGCGACGCTCTACGAGAGCCTCCAGCGCCTGCTTGACCGCCCCGACGACGCGCTCGTCCTCCCGACACACGATCCTGGGTCTCCCGAACCGCCGGTGACTGCGACACTCGGTGACGTCAGAGAGCAAAACGCGGATCTGAACCGTGACCGCGAGGAGTTCGTCGAGACGCTCGCCTCGGACATCCCGGACCATCCGCCGAACTTCGAGCGCGTCAAACGCACGAACGTCGGGCAAGAGGACGTTCCCGACGAGAAACTGTCCGAGCTCGAACTGGGCCCCAACCGCTGTGCTGCCGAGTAACCAATGAGTGGGCCAACAGAACTGAGACAGGGGATTCGCGAACACCTCGGACAGTTCTCGCTTCACGTCCTGCTGGTGTTCGCGACCGGTCTGACGATCGGTTCCGAGCGGACCGTCGTCCCCGTCCTCGGCGAGGAAGTACTCGGCGTCGAGTCGTTTTTCGTCATCGGCTCGTTCGTCGTCTCCTTCGGCTTCGTCAAGGCGCTGCTCAACCTCTACGCCGGCAAGTGGGGCGAGGAGTACGGCCGCAAACCGGTGCTCGTGCTCGGCTGGCTCACCGCCCTCCCGATCCCGATTATCCTCATCTACGCCCCGAGCTGGAGCTGGATCACCGTCGGGAACATCCTGCTCGGGATCAATCAGGCGCTGACCTGGAGCATGGCGATCAACGCCAAGATCGACCTCGCAAGCCCCGACCAGCGCGGGCTGGCCGTCGGCATCGATGAGGCCTTCGGCTACACCGGCGTCGCGGCGGGCGCGTGGATCACGGGCGTCATCGCCGGCCAGACGAGCCTTCGCCCGGAGCCGTTCTACTTCCTCGCCGTTGTGGTGGTACTGGCGTTCCTCATCTCGATCTTCCTCATCAAGGAGACGGTCCAACTCGCACAGATGGAGGCCGACGACGGCCACCACAATGCAAACCTCCCGTTCAACGAGGTGCTGAAGCGGGCGACCTACGGCGACAAGACGCTGTTCGCGGCGGCCCAGGCCGGCCACATCGAAAACTTCGTGGACACGCTGTTCTGGATCGCCGTGCCGCTCTATCTCACGAGTCAGGGGCTCGCGATCGAAGCCGTCGGCGTCGTCGTCGGCGTCCACAGCGCGATGTACTTCCTCCAGATCGGAACCGGGGGCCTCGCCGACCGCATCGGCCGCCGTCCGCCGGTCGTCGCGGGAATGTTCCTCGCCGGCGCGGGCGTCCTCGGGATGGTGTTCGTCGACAGTTACCTCCCATGGGTGGCCCTGGCCGGGCTCTCCGGGCTCGGAATGGCGCTGCTCTATCCCAACTTGATGACCGTCCCCAGCGACGCGGCCCATCCGACGTGGCGGTCGGCCGGAATGGGCGTCTACCGGATGTGGCGCGACGCCGGCTACGGTGTCGGTGCAATCCTGATCGGCCTCTCGATGGAGTTCGTGAACGCCGAAGCCGCGTTCTACATGACCGCGATCTTGATGTTCCTCTCCGGTACCGTCGTCTACGTGTGGATGGAGGAGACGCATCCCGAATTCGGTACCCACGAGCCACCGGTACCAGCACCGGAATCCTCTCATAGTGTGGCTCCCGAGGACTGAGCCGCCACGGTTTCTCGACCACCGATCCGAAATGTCCCTCCGGGTGGCGTGACCGCGGTCCGATTCCATCGGCACCCGCCGATCGACCTCCCAGGTGAACTCGAGAGCGCTCACTCGAGTTCCGGCTGGCCGGTAGCGCCCGGTGGCGTGACGCCCAACCGTCCTTCGACAAATGCGGCTACGTCGGCGGCAAACGCCTCGACTTCGTCCCAGTCCGTGAACTCGACGTCTCCCGACGCGTCCGCCTCGGGCATGTCCGAGACGGCTCGCTTGGCGATCTGTTTCATCAGTAATCGCTTGAGGAATCCGTACTCCGAATAGCGCAACGCGCCGCCGAAGAATCCGACCCGATCGGGGTGCCACTCCATCTCAGCGGAGAACTCCTCGAAGTAGCCCACCGCCTGCGCCCGGCCCTCCTCCGTCGCGGAGGACAGCGATACCTGAAAGAACGCCGTCGGCATCGCGTTCAGATCCGTTCGATTCGATCGCACGAACTCGAGAACCGACGGCTGGTGTTTGCCGACGTGAATCGAGGCGCCGACGAGGACTGCGTCGAACTCGCCGAGGTCGAATCCCGCCGAGAGTTCATCGACGTCGATCGCCGTCGCATCGTGACCGCGTGTGTCGATCGTCTCGGCGATACGGTCGGCGACGGTCTCTGTCTGTCCCTCACCGGTGCCGTAGAGGATGAGAAACGATAGCATCGAATCGGTTCTCCCTACCTCAAGCACGAATATAAAACGACTTCCCGGACACGCCTCCCGGCGGGCAACGGCCAATCGGTTCAGTCGCGGACGACGGTGACGGAGACCGGTGACCGGTGGACGATCAACTCGGCAACGCTGCCGAGCATCAGTCGCGTCGCCTCCATTCGTCCATGGCTGCCGATGACGATGTGATCGATCTCATTCTCCTCGGCATAATCGACGATCTCGCGCGCGGGCTCACCCGTTGCGGTTTCGGTATCGAGCTCCTCGCCGTATTCGCTCGCCAGTTCGCGGGCGTCGTCGAAGATCTTCTCCTCCTCTTCGTTCGCCCGCTCGTACCACTCGTCGGAACCGTGGGGCGGTTCGTTTCTGACGTCGATGTTGGTCGGTGAACTGTAGCCGGGATCCATGGGATCGAGTACGTGGAGCGCGACGACGGACGCGTTCTCGTACTCCCTGAACGCGTGCTCCAGCGCTCGTTTCGATAGCGGAGACCCGTCGACGGGAACTAGTAGTTGCTGAGACATCGAACTGGCGTACCTCGCGGAGTCTCAAAATACTATCCGGCAAACCCCCATCGACCACGCCGTCGGATCCAAATATCCTTCGAGACCATATCGTCGAGAACTACGTACCGACCTAAACCGACCGGGAGCTCACCCCGGAGCAGCTCACGATAGTCTTCATTACCGTCGGCTATCTTCCGACTCCCGATCCTCGAGTACGATCGGCTCGACGGCCATCGCGACCCTACCGGACGACGACGACGGGGATCGGGGATCGGCGGACGACGTTTTCCGCGACGCTTCCGAGTAGGATGCGCGAAATCCCCTCACGGCCGTGGCTTCCGATGACAATCGTATCGTACGCTTCCTCCTCCACTAGGTCGACGATCTCGTGGTCGGGTTTTCCGGTAGTAAGTTGGGTATCGATATCGCGATCGTGGTCCGCTGCGAGTTTGGACGCTTCGTCGAGGATATTGCGTCCTTGATCGCGGGCTTGGTCAGCGGCGGGAATCCGCTCTTCGGGATTCTGGAACGCTGCCCAGTAGCCTTCCGGAACTGGGACAACGTACAGGGCGACGACATCTGCATCCGGGAACTTCTTGAGCGCATATACGAGTGCATCTCTCGCCGGTTCTGAACCATCGTACGGAATGAGTAGTCGATCACTCATGTTATTCTCCACGCAGTCAGTGAGTATAATACCGTGACTGCGTTCGAACAATCCTGGATCATCGCCACGACGGACTCGACGACCCAGCGGATGTGAACGGTCGCATCGACCATCTCGTCGAGACCGAGGCCACGTTTCGACCCCGCGAGGATACCGTCGCTCGAGCCCGTCAGGAGGAGAACTGAGTTAATGGTCGGCGACATGATCGTCATCGTCACTCGCTCACGGGTTACTTAGGATGATGACGACGGCGACTAGGTCGGTGTCAGCCGCTCTGATAGAGAGTCTCACCACACGACCGTCCCCGATCCATCAGATCGAACCGATGCGTACTTCGGCTCAATCCGGTAAACCGTTCTGCTGTCATTTTCACACCTTGTTACTGACTGTTTCAGTCGGTTTTGTTACCAGCGGACTATATCACCCAAAAATATCGGTTTAGCGCATTGAACATTACAACCATACAATTGTAATCGTTGACTCCTCGAAAAGAAGTTATTTATAGGACATTTAAGGCCTACATGACGTAATCCGAATAGTAGTCGTTGTGGGATACGTTATGGCCGAAACTCGTCAATTTCCGCTACGGGGCCGATTGACGACGCGTAACTAACAAAGTATTTCGAGGGAGCGCCAACAGGATGACTGCTACTGATTCTTTATAATCAAATGTTTTCCGCCGCTGGTGGGAGTACTGACGCGGGTCAGAGGACCGTCAGAGCGCAGCGAGAATCCGAGAACAATAGAATCACACCTCCAATAGATCCTTTATTCCGGAAATACATACTTAATGTATGTCCGGCTCCTGGTCCCGGTCGATATGGAGCACCGGCGTTGGACAGGTGATCGAATACGCTATCGACACCGCCTGACTGTACGACGCCGAACTGCATATGCTGTACATCGTGAACGCCGAGGCATACAGTTTGTACCCCGGGAGACGAGTACGTCTACGAGTTCGAAGGCCTCGAACACGCCGGTCGCAATGCGGTCGACTCGATCACCGATCGGGTGGCCGACGCCAGAATTGAGACGGTGAGCGAGATCCGCCACGGCGTTTCCCACGGAAAGATCCTCGCGTACGGCGACGAAGCGGACATCGATCTCACCGTTATCAGCTGAAGAATCGGCCGGGCGAGTATCGACGATTGCCCGGCAGCGTCGCCTGAATGGCTGAACGGCCCGTAACGATTGTGAAGACACCCGTCGAAGAAGAGTGATCGCGACTTGAGCCGAGTCGCGAGGATGACGGGTGCAATTCCAATAGTCCCCGCCATAGTAAACGCATTCAAAGTGACGATTGGTCGGCACTACACCGTCGTACTTGGCCCAGTACTTTTGCGCTGTCCGTCGAACCGTCAGATATGGACCGTTCAATTCTCGTTCCATATGACAGATCACAGCGCTCGCAGTCAACACTACGATACGCAGCCGATGTCTTCGGCGGAGAAAGGGTTACCGCACTCTATACCCTCAAGCCGTTCGCGACGGTTCCGGATTTAGCGGACCAAGCACGAGAGCGATACGAACAGGCACAAGACGCCCTCAAAACCGTACGCAGTATCGAAGACGATTGCTCGACGACGATTTTGTCCGAATTCGTCTACGGGCACGTGATTCATTCGATCCTGCGATACACCGATCTATATACGTTCGATCGGATCGTGATAGATAGCGCTCATCGAGCAGATGCCACAGCCAGTTCGCCTGGAGCGGATACCAGAGACGAGTTGCTCGGGAACGTCACCGAAGCCGTTGTCCGCCGGACGCGGGCCCCGGTCACTGTCCTTCGATCAACGTTCGACGACAGAGAGATCGGGTTTCCGGATACAGTGCTCGTCCCCTTCGACGGATCATCTCCCTCGTGTAATGCGTTACAACACGCGATAGACACGTTTCCGGACGCGACGGTGCACGTGCTCTACGTGCGGTATCCGTTTATCGACGATCTCGATTACCTCGGCGTCCGCAGCGACGATTACCCTAATTTCGAGGAGTGGTACGATGCAGTCCGAGCCTGGCATGAACGAGCAAATCGGGACGCGGACCGCGTTCTAAGGATTGCGGACTCGATTGTGGGCGATACCGATACGGATCTCCAATCGACAATCGAGGCTGGGGCCCCGCCACGTGTGATCCTCGAGTACGCTGATCGAATTGAGGCCGACCACGTTCTCATCGGTAGTCACAGCCACGACAGCGGAACGCGTATTTTGCTCGGGAGCGTCGCCGAGCAGATCGTTCGACGATCATCCACGCCGGTAACGGTCGTCAGGTGACCCCGATGGAACGCGAATATTCTTGGTAGGGCTCGTCGACGCAATCGTACAACTGGCTCTCATTGCGGCCCTGTTCTATCACTTCCTGAAAGAGCACCAAAGACGAACCGTGTGAGCAGGTCGATCGTTCGTGTGCGGTCGCCTACAGTCGCGCACGCAGCAGTCCTTTGCTCGACAATCAATATAGGGACCAACGCTTCCTCGGAGACGGGCTTCGACATGCACCCACGAACGAGCTGATCCAGTGTTCAATGGCAACCGACGACGATGAGCTCAATATTATGGTCGGCGGCATATTCAAGAATTGCGCAGTGACGGAGGCCATGAGTAATGTTACAGTCGACGCGTTCAACTCCAGCAGCCGTCACGCGATCGTCGAGTACGCCGTTCACACCGTGAAACGCCTCGGATTGAAGCCGGTACTCGTCTCGTACGGAACGAAAGAAACCGTCCTCAATCTCGGGTTTGAACTGATCGGTGCGCTACTCGTCTTCAGGTTCGGTGACCGCATCCTCAACGATCTCGCGGCCGGTGCGTGACCGCGGTCGCCTTCCGTCGTTGGAGATCGACAATGTTGGCGTGTCGGACGGCACACCGATGTTATCACGACGAGCGCGTCACGACTAGGACGGGTACGTCGACCGTCCGTAGGAAGGACGAAGTAACGCTGCCGAGGGTCCTGCGGCCGAGATTCGACCGACCGCGCGCCCCCATGACGACGAGGTCGATGTCGGCGTCCTCGACGTACTCGCGGACGCCGGCAGCGACACCGTCGAAGGACGTCGTTCGCACGACGGCAGTCGTGACGTCTGGAACCTCGTCTCCGATCTCCGTCGCCACGTCCTCAACGATCTCTTTACCGTTGGCCTCGAGTCGATCGACAAACTCGCGCTCAAGGCCCCCGGCGTTGAAGGCGCCGCCCGCGGATTGTAGATCGACGACGTTGAGGACGTGAACTGCAGAATTGTAGCGCTGTGCGACCGCGGCGCCGTGTCGGGCAGCGACGGCGGCGATCTCGCTTCCGTCTGTTGGAACGAGCAGGTCAGAGCAGTCGGCCGTTGCGTCCGAGGCACCTTTCGGAACGACGAAGACGGGGACATCACTTCGGTGGAGGAGTTGTTCTGTGACGCCGCCGAGGAGTCGCTTTCCGAGCCCCGTTAGTCCCTGTCTTCCGACGATGATCAGCCCCGCGTCTCGTTCGGTTGCATACTCAGTGATCCGGATCGAGGGCTTTCCCTCCGTCAGTTCTGTCGTTACGGGCCGGTCTATATCGGATGCGAGGTCCTCGATTTCTTCGAGAACGGTTTCACCGCGTTCTCGAAGTCGCGCCTTTTCGTCGGCGGATCTCGCGAGTCGAAGCGACTTTCGCTCGACAACGTGCAAGACGTCGACGGTCGCGTCGAAGACGCGAGCGAACTCGAATCCGCGTTCCGCTGCCCGCTCGGCCTCGTCGCTCCCGTCGACGGCGATCAAAATACGGTCGTACATACCCCGACCTTCAACTCCCACGCTCTTCGTTCTTCGCCAGGGGTGAGCTGCTGCTACTCATCGGGCGCTCTCAGTGACGGTGTGAGCATCGTCTCGCGGGTCGGTTCCGCGATCACCCGTTCTCGGGTTGCGGTCCGCCACCCGTCTGTGCCTCTTCGGCGTCGCCCCAGCCGCCGGCGTCGACGACTTCGAACAGCTTCTCCCAATTCTCGTCCCGTCGGTCTTCAGGGAGCTGATCGCGGAGTTGCCGGAAATCGGACTGTGGAACCTGCGTCCGAACGAGATCGACGATGACACGGGCGTGGTACGCAGCCTCGGACGGGTTGTTCCCTTCTATTTCGCTCACTCGTGAGACGAATTCTCGCCAGTCGAATCGCTGGCCGTGCTCGTCGACGGCGCCGGTCATGTACCAGCGAATCTCCATCGGCAGCGAGGCCGCGAGATCCTCTGCTGCGCCGTCCGGAATTCGCTGGCCGAGCGTCATGAGCGCGGCTCTAATCGCGCGAACGGTTTCACCCGTTCCTGGTAGCTCGAGTCGATGCTGAACCTCGCCAGTGAATTCATCGAAATTCATAGCACTCGAGGGTCGCACACCGCTCAGAACTATAAACCCCTCTCGTCGGTCACATCAGTTGTCGTTTCGACGAGGACCGGATTCGACGTTCGAGCGAATCAGAAACGAACTGCTCCACACCGACTCCGCCGAGAGACGCGTCAGGGAACGCCAAAGAATCACGCAGTTCCGGAGCGTACGCTGTCGTATGAACATTCAGCGACTCAAGCGGTTCCTCGAGTTCTTCGTCATCGGTATCGTTTTCGGCGTCACCGAGGACGTTCTCGCCGTCGTAATCGCGACAGACGCAGCGGTCACGCCCGACGTGATCGGTATCGTCGTCATAATCGCGATCCCGTTTGCCGTCCTTTCGGAGCTCGTCGTGGATCATCCGCGGTTCCTCCACTTCGATCGACTGGCGCTTCGCATCCGGAGCGGTCTCTCGAGGGGAGGATCGACTGACGATGCGCTTCCCCCTCGAATGTACTCTGACGGGCGACGTGATCGGCTCTTCTCACCCACTCATCACCATCATCGGTGCAACATCTGCGGCGACGACTACGAAACGGGCGCGCTTTTGCGCGAACACGTCGAACGCAGTCATTCGTCGGTAGACGTTACCTGGTGGATCGTCGCAGAATCGCCTGAGTCCGTTCCTCGGTTCCCCCATGACTAAGGTTGCCTCGAACGTACGTCTGCGACTACCGAACCCGCCGCGGACCGGCTGAATTAGCGACGGACCGTCCTACCGATTCGGTTGTTTCATCCGTTTCGTTCACTCCTCGAGGAGCTTCGAGACTTGAGGGAGAGTCGTTTTCACCCGTTATTATAGTAACAACTGCAACGATTTACACACCGATCGCATCGTACGCGGTTCTCGCTCACGGTGCTCGCTCCGAACCGTGCTCCCGTCGTGCGATCGGGTGCGCATTGACTTGCAGTGGCTACTACTGACAGCGAATGAGCGTCGGTACGACTCTCGAGCGACGGCAGCACCGCGCAGTCGAGAGAGCACGCGGCGGATGGCGGACTCGAAGTCGTTCGTCGGACAGAAAACCGAGTCAAATCGGCACTAGTATAAGATACCTTATATCTGTAACATATATGGTCGGTACGGGTGTGAGAAATCACGCCCATGTACGACACGATCCTCGTCGCGACGGATGGAAGCGACGCCGCGAACCGTGCAGTCGATCACGCGACCGATCTCGCCTCGTCGTTCGATGCCGATCTGCACGCGATTTACGTCGTCGACACGACGCGGTACGGACGACCGGTGCTGTCCGAAACGGGCGGCATCCTCGGAGAACTCGAGGGACGCGGAGAGGAAATTCTCGAAGACGTCACCGCGAGATCGGACGTCGACGTCACGGCCGAACTACGAAGCGGACGTCCAGACGAGGAGATCGACTCCTATGCCGCGGCTATCAAGGCCGATCTCGTCGTTCTCGGCAATCGGGGACTCGAATCGGGGCCTAACGAACACCTCGGAAGCGTCGCCGAGCGAGTCGTTCGAACCGCTGGTCGGCCGGTGATCACGGCGTGATCGGGGTACGGCTCGCCCAGAACGTATCAACCGTCGCGATGAAAGGTATATGCCCCGATCCGATGTGCCTCTGAATAGTTTGATGTACGACACGATTCTCGTTCCGACCGACGGAAGCGATCCCGCGAACCGCGCCGTCGAACACGCGCTGGCGCTCGCAGATCAGTACGACGCTCGCGTTCACGCGTTGTACTGCGTGGAGACGTACCGGTACGGAGAACCTGCATTGAGTAGTACTGCGATCGTCCTCAACCAGCTCGAAGAACAGGGGCAAGCGTTGCTCAAAGAGTTAGGCGATCGCGCTGACAACGCCGGTATCGAGTGTACGTGGGATGTCTGTCACGGTCGTCCCTGGGAGGAGGCCCTTGACGCAGCTGACGAGATCGATGCCGATCTCGTCGTGATCGGCTATCAGGGGCAGAGCCACGCTCGAGCCGGGAAGATTGGCAGTGTCGCCGAACGCATCGTCCGTTCGGCGAATCGGCCCGTGCTAACCGCGTGAGTGACGGGGGAGATCCATCGACTGAACCGCGCGCATACTTCTCGTCGGTCGTGACCGTCACGATCGGAGCGAGTGGGGATTATACCGGAGACGATGGTACGACGATTGCCATGACGGCAATCAAAGTAATCCGCGTTATGGGGACGTCAGAAGAGTCCTGGGAAGATGCAGCCCACGAAGCGTTTCGCGAGGCGAGTCAAACGGTCGACGATATCTCCGGTATCAACGTTGAGAACTGGACGGCAAACGTCGAAGACGATGAGATCGTTCAGTACAAAGCGACGACTGAAATCGCGTTCCCGGTCGAGTACTGATCGCTCACTGGCACAACTATGACGAAAGGCTACTGGAGAATAGCTGATGCAATCATCGAGGAAACTACTCGTCCTCGATTCACTATCCGATAATGTACCAAGAGATACTCATCGCGACCGACGGGAGTGAGCTCGCTTCGGTCGCCGCAGAGCAAGGTCTAGCCGTCGCGGAGCAACTCGGTGCAAACGTGCATGTCTTGTCCATTATCGACGATGGATCACATTCGGGAGGTGTCCGAGATCATCGACGAGACGATTTCCGAGAGGCCGTCGAACGTGTCGCCGACTCCGCGGCGGAACGTGACGTGGTCGCCGAAACGGCCGTCCGCAACGGGCGACCACATCGAGAGATACTGGCTTACGCCGACGAGCACACCGTCGATCTTCTCGTTCTAGGAACGCACGGCCGGACGGGAGTCCGACGGTGGATTCTGGGAAGCGTCGCAACGAGTGTACTTCGCGAATCCCGCCGTCCCGTTCTCACCGTATCGACGACTGCAACGGACATCCCCCGTCGATTCGATGACGTTCTCGTCGCGACGGACGAGCGTCACGGCGCGGACGGCGCGATCGACCACGGAATAGCACTGGCCGAAGCATACGGCGCTACGATTCATGCGTTGTACGTGGTCGACGACACCGTCTCGAGGCTTCCCGCCGTTCTCGAAGAGTTCGAACGACAGGGATCGAGGGCGACGGCGACCGTCGAGACTCGAGCGGCCACGCGCGGTCTCGACACTATTCGAGCGATCGAGCGAGGCGTTCCACACAGTGAGATCGTCGAATACGCTGACGCTCGGTCGATCGATCTCCTCGTCGTGGGGACGGAAGGCCGAACCGGACTCGATCGACTCGCGTTCGGGAGCGTCTCTCAGCGAGTCGTCGGCTCAGCATCGGTCCCCGTTCTAACGGTGCGGTCCGTCGAAGAACGCTAATTGTACCGCCCCGTATGGGCGAGTTTCTTGTACTCTCACGACGTTTCCTCGGTATGGGAACGCACGTACTCGTCCCGCTCGACGGCTCACCGCAATCGTGGGCCGCGTTCGACCACGCGGTTTCGAACTACGATGGCGAGACGATCACGACGGTACACGTCGTCGATCCGATGGAAGGGATCTACAGCGATTACGGAGGCGGCGGCTACTACGACACACAGGTTCACGATCGGGCCGTCGAACGCGGCGAAGAACTCGGAGAACAGGCGCGCGACCGTGCCGACGACGCGGGTATTCTCGAGACGACTGTCCTCGAAACCGCGGTCGAGACGGGGCCGCCCGCGAGGACAATTCTCGAGTACGCCGACGAGAACGACGTCGACCACATCGTTATGGGCAGCCACGGCCGGTCCGGCGTCGCACGGATTTTGCTCGGAAGCGTGGCTGAAACCGTCACGCGACGGGCTCCGATACCGGTGACGATCGTGCGATAGCGAAGTAGACAGTCAATAGTACCCGGATAACAGGGTAACTGACCCGCAAAGAGGCGGCCCAGATTGCGGACTTCGAGACGTATTCCGGGAATATCGGGGGAGATGAACGACGACTGCAACGGTATATCAGTCGGAGGCGAAGCCACCTTCCTACGGTCGGAAACGTCCGCAGGGTCAAACGACACGATTCAGTGTCCGGTACCGCCGAGCGAGACTGCGAATAGTGTCAGGCCGTTTCAAACATCACTCCGCGACGACGCTGACCCCATCAATTCAGTTATGGATTCGGAACTTGCGTACACTATCGGAAGCGTCGCAGTCGTCAGTTCGCTCGCACTGCTGGGCCTCCTCTTTTTCGCTGTTCGTCGCGATCGGTTAGAGGACTCGCTGACGTACTTCGTGAGTTTTGCGGCGGGAACGCTATTCGGCGGTACGTTTCTGCATCTCCTCCCCGAATACGCTGACGAGTACGGCTTCGATACGACGGCAGGCACGCTCCTCGTCAGCGGCGTCTTCCTTGCGTTCGCGCTCGAGCGACTCTTCTCTTGGCACCACCATCACGGCACTCACGAATCAGAATCGACCGTGCTGCCGTACATGATCCTCCTCGGCGACGGGATACACAACGCCGTCGACGGGATGATCATCGCGACGAGCTACCTCGTGTCGGTTCGCCTCGGTGTCGCCGCGACTGTTGCGATCGCGGCCCACGAGATTCCGCAGGAACTGAGCGATTTCGCGGTACTTGTCTACGGCGGCTTCTCACGGCCGAAAGCACTCGCGTATAACCTAGTAACAGCGCTGGTGGCGTTTGTCGGTGCGGGCGTTGCGTTCGCGTTCGCGAATGCCGTCGAGTGGCTCCCTCGTGTGGTGATTCCCATCGCCGCGGGCAACTTCGTCTACATCGCCGGGGCAGACCTCATCCCGGAGTTCAAGGACGAACCGGATCCGGCCCTAGCGCTCCGCCAGTCAGTCGCATTTCTGGTTGGTCTCGCGGTACTGTACGTCCACTCTCTATGACTGGAAGATTTATCCGTGGTCGTTAAGGGGAGACATATGGCTGCCACAATCTTGGTCGCGTTCGACGAATCGCCGCAGGCGACTGCTGCGTTGCACCATGCGCTCTCGACGTATGACAACGCGACGATCCGCGTCCTCTACGTAAACGACCCCTGGGAGTGGGCCGGCGCGGACGGGATCGACGGTGTCTTCTACGCAGAGGAGGCTTTCGAACGGTCCCAAGAGGTGGCTGAGGAAGTGATAGCCACGGCTGAGGAGATTGCTCGCGAGTACGATACAGAGGTCACGACGGAATCAGAAGTCGGAGCAGCGTCTGAAACGATCGTCGCCTACGCCGAGGAGCACAACGTCGACCACATCGTCCTTGGGAGTCACGGCCGGCGCGGTCTCGAACGGTTCTTACTGGGAAGTGTCGCCGAACGAGTCGTCAAGCGATCGCCCGGTTCTGTGACGATCATTCGGGACGAGCCGCCGGACGGAGATGAGTAGTATCTCGACGGATATCGGTATCGTCCATCATCACTGACAGGTCAGCGATACTGGCCGACGTCCGTCGAATACGCGACTCGGAACGAATTCGATCAACCCGTCACGGGGAGCCACGGACGATCCCTACCGACAAGGTCGTTCTCGGGAGCGTCGCAGAGACCGTCATACGGTGGTCGAGGGACGACCAAACGTCTTGTTACTCAGTCACAATCTGGGACTTCAGACGGCCTCGTATTACTCCCGTGCAGCCGTCTGGCCGCGATCGCTGCGGAGGTGCTTCGGTACGTCCTCTAAGATCACTTCGATCTCGTTGGTTCGCATAAACGGCGGCGTCCACGGATCGTTGTACTGGAGCAGCGTCGATTCGCTGCGCGTTTCGATTTCCCGCCGAGAGAGTCGCTCGAGTAGCTGCTCCCGTTCCCGGCCGACGCGCTCGTCCGTCGCATACCACGAGAACCGGCGCACCGCGACCGTCCGCGGCGGTTCGACGACGAGTCGTACGCTGGAGTCGGTCGGCGTCGGGGCGCTTTCGGGCGTGTACGTCGACGGGAGGTAGAACGCCATCGTCACGTCACCGTCACCAGACGCCGTCCGTACGGGTGCGGTCATGGGAATCGACGCACCTCGAATCGCCACCGGTACGGTCATTGCTACGTCCTCGCGGCGCGCGTTCGCACCCGAGATATAGCGAAAGAGGCGCCTAAACGCCGTCCTCGCGTCTGGCGCCGTCGTCTCGGCGAGGACCGTTCGCGGATACCGACGGATCTCGACGCCGTCAAAGCGCCCCAGCGTTTCCGACGGGACGCGCTCGGTCGTTCGACCGACGTACGCACCCCAACCGATCCACAGTCCAAGCAGGGCGGCGGTCCCGAGCAACAGATTTCGGATGGGGCGCATGAGAACCGTACATCTCACAGCCCAATAGATCCAGGGGGAGGCTCAAAGACGTCTCGAGCCGTTCGTCGTCGCCGACACGTCCGCGTATCGACCCGCTGGGACGACGACTCGTCTGGAACGTATAAGGCCCGAGACGTCGTCGGTCGGCGCGTGAGCAGCGCCGAGTCACAGCCGATCGAACTCGATTCCCTGACGAAATATTACGGCGACGTTCGGGGCGTCGAAGACCTCACGTTCACCGTCGACCAAGGAGAGATTTTCGGCTTCCTCGGACCGAACGGCGCGGGTAAGTCGACGGCGATCCGCGTCCTCCTCGGGCTGTTGAAACCCACCGACGGAACGGCGTCGCTGCTGGGACGGGACGTGACGAACCGAGCGGAACTGCACGATGCGAAGCGACGTCTCGGCTATCTCCCGAGCGACGTCACCTTCTACGATCGCGTCACGGGCGCGGAAGTACTCGACCACTTCGGTCGGCTGCGCGGCGACGAGCGTCGCGAGGAACTCCTCGAGCGCTTCCCCGTTCCCCTTGATCGGAACGTCAAGGCCTACTCGAGCGGCAACAGACAAAAACTCGCCATCATCGCGGCGTTCATGCACGAACCCAACTTAGCGATCATGGACGAGCCGACGTCCGGGCTGGATCCGCTCGTTCAGAACGAGTTCTACGAACTGCTCGAGGAGCGGCGCGAGGCGGGCCGAACGAGTTTCTTCTCCTCGCACATCCTGAGCGAGGTCCGTCGCGTCTGCGATCGCGTCGGCATCATCAGGAACGGTCGACTGATCGAACTCGATACCGTCGAGAACATCCTCGCGGAGGGCGGCACCATCGCCACCGTTCGACTGGCCGAAGAACCACCTACGGCTGCGCTCGAGTTCCCGGGCGTCGCCCGCGTCGATCGCCGGGACGGCGACGGCGAGTACCGACTCGTCTTCGCGCGGGAGTTCGACGGCCTGATCGCTTGCCTGAGCGAGTACACCGTTCTCAAACTCGAGGTCCGCGAGGCGTCCATCGAGGACGTGTTCATGCACTTTTACGGAGGAACGGACGAGGATTCCGATTCGCCAGCGAGCGGGAACGGCGCGTCACCTTAACTCGAGCGCGCGAGCGCACGATGCCGCGCTCAAGCTCTAACGCCTCCGGAACCACCAGATCGCCGCCAGCACGAACACGACTGCGACGGCGACGAACGGCGCGACTGAGTCGACACCGGTGTCCTCGTCCGTTTCGGCGACCGAAACTGGAACCTGAACGGGATCCGCGCTCGCTCGGTTCCCGGAGCCCGCGTCGTACGAGAGCGCGAGCGCGACGCTGGTCGTCGTCTCAACCGCGTCCGAGGACGACTCGAGAGCGAACCGCACTGTCTCCGACTCTCCCGGCTCGAGCGCGCCGACGTACGCCGTCGGCGACTCGCTCGTCAGCGGCGGTCCGACCTCGATCGCGGCGACGACGCCGGTCACCGGGTCATCCCCATTGTTCGCGATTCGGACCTCGTAGACGCCTGCTCCGTCGACGGGGATCTCGTCGCGGACGGGCGTCACATCGAACGCTCGAGACCCGTCAACCGGGAGCTCGAGCAGCGCCGGACCGTCGGTCCGGACGACGGTCTCTTCGTCGTCATCGTCGTCGTTTCGGGTGTCGTTCGTCTCGTCGGTCTCGTTCAGTCGAAACTCGTCGTCGGCCGGGCCCTCGGTGTCAATTTGGTACTGCACGGATGCAAACAGCGGATACGTCTCCGGATCGACGTCAGAGACCACGACGTCGACAGCTAGGGTCTCGGTGTCGCCAGGCCAGATGTCGTCGACGACGACCGACCGCATCGGTTGCGGTGCGTCGGGCGGCCCGAACATCACGGCGCCGTCGACCGCTCGCAACGTCATGACGACGTCGGTCGCCTGTCGATCGCCGTCGTTTGTCACCTCGAGCGTGACCGGCGTCGTTTCACCCGCACGGACCGACTGATTCTCCGCGACGGCGACGGTGACGTTCCCGTCGGCCGACTGGACGATCTGTGGATCAGTCGCCGGTACAGCAAGCGGCGGTTCGGGTGCGGGAGTGTCGTTCTCGACGGGCGACCGCGGCGTGAACTCGTCTCCAGTCGTATCGGCGGGCGGCGCGCTTTCGTCGGCATTCGGATCGTCGATCGATCCGTTCGCGTCCGTATCGTTGCGCGACTCGTTCTGTAGCGGCGTGACCAGCCCTGTTTCGACCGGGGCCGTCGCCGCGACAGGTCCGAGCATCAGGACGACGACGATCGAGAGGACACCCGCCGTAACGGCTGCTCGACGCCGTCGATTCGATGTCGCCTCTCGGACGCCCATGTCCACCGTGAGACGGTCGATTTACGGATAAATCGACCAGCTCGTTCCCGTCATTGAAGCGACGATTACCGGGCTGTTGTCGTGACAACTTCTTGTTACCTGAAGCAGATGCGCTTCACGTATAAGGTTCCGGCTCCCGTCGGAAGACAGGACCCCTAATATCCGATGCTCGATCTCACCGCGTTCGAAGCCGGTCGTCGACTCCGCGGGTCGCTGCTACTCGCCGGTGCCATGGTCGCGCTGATCGCCCTTACGGTTGCGCTATTCCCGTCGATTCAGGAGACGGGCGCCGATCTCGACGCTTATCTCGAGTCGCTGCCGCCCGAAGCGACGCGCGCGTTCGTCGGGAACGTGACGACGCTGACCACGATCGAGGGGTATCTCGTCTCCCAGCTCTACCAGTTCGGCTGGGTGTTGCTGCTCGCGATCTACTACGCCTACGCCGCGGCCTCGACGGTCGCGGGGGAGGTCGAACGTGGGACGGTAGGACTGACACTGTCGCTGCCGGTGACGCGGTCTCGGGTCGTAGTCGGCAAGTTCCTGTCGCTCGTTCCGGGCGTCGTGTTGCTCAACGCGATCACGTTCCTCGCGGTCTACGTCGGCGTGGTGTTCGTCGGCGAATCGATCGACGTCACGGACCTGTTCACCGTCCACGCGTACTCGATCGCCTATCTGCTCGCCTGCGCCGGGGTCGGACTTACGGCCTCCGTCGCGTTCGATTCTGTCCGCCGCGCGCAGACCGTCGGCGCCGGATCGGTCTTCGGGCTCTTCCTGCTCGATACGTTCACCTTCGACACCGACTACGAGTGGCTCGGCAGCGTCGCGTTCTCTCGGTACTTCGACCCCGGTGCGATTCTCATCGGCGGCGAAATCTCGTGGTCCGATCTTTCGGTTCTCCTGGTCGCCGTCGTCGTCCTCGTCGTCGTCAGCGGTGAATACTTCGAACGGCGCGACCTCTCCGGGTGACTCACAGCGCTCCGTCGATGGGCGTTTCATCCTCTTCCGTCACGTCGACGCGAACCCCGTTTTCTTCGTCCGGAATCACCGGACGGACGTCACCGGAACAGGTGCTCTGCGGAACACTTCCTTCGCGACGTTCCCGACCAGATAGCCGCGCGTGATATCTTCGCTATGTTGACCGTGGCTCCCCATCACTATTGCGTCGTAGTCCTCGGCGTGCTCGAGAATCGCTCGCACCGGGTGACCGATCCCGACTTCCGTTTCGATTTCCACATCGTATTCGGCGGCGATATCACGAGCGGCCTCGAAGACGATGTCGGCGTGTTTTTCGGCTTCGGCTTCGAGATCATCGGCTAATGCGAGACCGACCGCTTCACCCATCATCATCGTCGGTGCCCCGACGACGTGATACACAGTGATCTCGGCGTCGGAATGAGCTTCCAGTGCGTACTCGAGCGCCTTTCCAGCCATCTCCGAACTATCCATGGGGACGAGAACACGCTCGATCATACGCTCGCTACGCGAGCATCGAATAAAGGAATACAGGGAGCCAGCACGTATCCCTTGTGTCCCGATTTCGCTCCCGAGAGCGACGACTCACATATACATTCGATCCTCGGGGAAGTCGCGCCCCTCAATCGGCTGCTCTTCCTGTTTGAGCGTCGCTAGCCGCGACGCGAGTTCCTCGAAATACCGTTTCATCTCCTCCGATCGCTGGCGTAGCTCTCCTTCGTCAACTTCGATCGGATAGCAAGATTCGACGCCCTTGAGGAGCCGGAGAGCGGCATCGATGTCCGGGCCAGGAAAGTGTGTCGGTGTGACGAACGCCCCTACTGACGGTGGTGCCGTCCCGATTCCGTGGCCGAGTAACTCGCCGGTCGTTCCGTCCAACACACCGCCGGGGAGTGGTTCGATATCGGTAGCTTCATTTCCGAAGTGGTCTCCGCGGAAGGAGGGGGTCGCGGCGTAGAAGACGTTGTGTTCGTCTTCGGCGTGAGGGAACGGTGTACTGTGAAGAACACCGATTTCGTCGATATCGCGACCACTCGACCAGTCGAATAGGGCGTCCGCGAATGGCTCTGCCACGGAAACCGGGAGGAACACCTCACTGACGAGTACCGTAATCGGTACGTCGTCGACTCGATACAGTCGGATCGGACGCCGAGGCGTTCCTTCTTCGACCGGAGTGATGCTCGGAAGGTTCCGAGTGGCAACAGAGCCGATTTGCGTCGTCTCGAGGTGGGTGATAAGATAGTCGATCGCCGTGAGACTGGCCGCTCCGACGTCGGCCAGCCCGACTAGGAGGACGTCGCCAGAATCGACGCCGACAGCCGTCTGTACTTCGAATGACGGTTCTCGAGTCATAGCTCCCCATTCGCGACTATTTGATATAGCTGTCTAGCCATCACAGACCGATTAACGGATCTCGAGGAGAGTAGTACGAAAGAGTGATCGTTCTATCCCGGCACAGTGACTGAGCCGGTATTTCATGCCATCCGTATTTATCGGTAGCAGATCGATAGCTATCCATCAAATCAATTGCGTTGAGAAGTGATACACTGTGAATCAATCCACTACTTCAGCGTTTTCAGATCGCGTCCTCATACTGGGAGTCAGTGATCTCACACCGATACTCGTCGAGGTACTGGAACCGGACGTTGAATTCCTGATTATCGCGAAAGACGCTGCAAATCTCAAACCGTCAATTCAGTCGTCACGGATACTGGAAGGCGACCCTAGTCCTCGAGAGATACTTGAAGAAGCAAACATCAAAGATGCTACCGTCGTTATTATTGCTGGGGATACAGATGCTCACGATGCGATGGCGATTCTAACCGTCACGGAGTTGAACTCCTCCGTTCGTATCGTCGCGGCGGCAAGTGACCGCGAAAACGTGGAAAAGCTCGAGCACGTAGGGGCGGATAGAGTGACCAGTCCAGATTTCCTCGGTAGCCGGCTACTGATCGAATCAGCCGTAATGGGGAAAAATATCGACGAACTCGTCGAAGAGTTCGCGGATCACGTGCATTAGCTGTTACCTGAGGACAGGAGTTACCCCGACGATCATTGCGTCGAATCCGTTTCCCGGTAAAATTCCGAATGCGGTTTGAGGGCATCGAGCTTGGGTGGTACCCGATGGCGAACGATGAACACGTCGTACGATTCCTCGGCGGCGACGTGAACGCCGACGCTCGTCAGTGGCGTCACAATACGGCCGACGTTATCACTGCCGAGGAACACGACGCTCGGATCGTGGTTCAGTATCAGTCGCTCGATGTGGTCGGCGAGCCTGGTCTCAGGGGGGAACTCGCGGATTCGTTCGAATTCGAACGCCGCCGACGGTGCGAGCGTCTGTACCTGTTCGCGAAGATCCGCGACGACTGCATCGACATCGTACGGTTCGTTCTCGTCGATCCACCCCTTCTCTCGTGCGTATTGTTTTCGCTCCGGGACGACGACTACGGCCGCGATCTCTTCGTCAAGTGCAGCGCCGTACTCGACGGCCCTGACGAGGGCGGCCTCCGCGAGTTCCGATCCATCGAATGGGACGACGAACGCCAT
Organism: Natrinema soli; assembly: GCF_028618695.1. Next base: position 36,211 of record NZ_JAQIVI010000098.1, read on the forward strand.
ACGTTCCGCCTCTATTCCCCGGTCAATAACTCCGGGGGTGGTTACGGACGGTCCAGGAGAGAACCCACGCCGGTAGCCGTGGACGAACCCGTTACGGTCCGTCCCCCTGTCGGGCGCGGACGGTCAGTACGGGAGCCGGTGCAGTGCGGAGGACGCGCTCCGTAACGCTCCCAAGCAACTCTCGCTCGAGATCGCTTCGGCCGTGAGTTCCCATGAGTAGCAGATCGATATCTTCGGTCTCTGCGTACGCAGCGATCTCCCGGTGAACCGATCCGACGGTAACTGCCGTGCGGACATCGATCCCGTCGACAGACGCTCTCTCGGCCGCCGCGTCGAGGGCGTCCTTCGCGTTTTCCTCGAGGTGATCGACCAGCGCACCCGTTTCGGAGTCGGTTCCGTAACGCGTTACGTTCACCACCGACAGGAGGTGAAGCGTCGCTCCCGTCTCGACGGCGATTTCCACGCCGCGTTCCAACGCGATGCGCGCGTGTTCGCTTCCGTCTGTTGGGACGAGCACACGATCGAACGGGTAGCGGGACTGGATATCGTCGCTCGCACGAACGACGAGTACGGGGACCAAAGCGTTACGAACGACCCCTTCGGTCACGCGTCCCAGAACTACCGGCCCGGCTTCCCGCCTTCCGTGCGCACCCATAACGACGAGCTCTATCTCCGCAGATTCGATGTACTCGAGGATTCGGTCCCGGGGATCGCCTCGTTGCTCTTCGGTAACGACGGTCTCGACGTCGGCGGTCGCCGTCTTTCGAGCGTCGGCGAGTATTTCTTCGGCCGTCCGATCGAGTGCGTCCGACGGGCTGACGTCTCGATCGTCCTCCGAAACGAACAGCACGTGAATGGTCGCCGTCGGCGAAGCGATTCGACTGGCCAGCTCGAGGGCGGCATTGGCGGGGCCGCTTCCGTCGGTCGGAACGAGGAGGCGATCGTACATACGGTACGTTCGATCGGCATGCACTTACAGCTATCCTGGCGGGTGTTGGGCGACTCGAGAGAATGCTTCGATATGATCGGTTTCGATCGCCTCGCTCGAGAGTATCGCGACGAACACGTGAAACGGCAGCAATCTCATTTCGATTCCATAGAACCTCATGGGTCCTACAATATTGTTTGTGTTGGAAGAATATTATTTGTGTTAGCACGTGGCAGAGCAGTATATGGAACCGCAGGCAGAGCGCTGGTGTCATGTTTTGATCGGCGTAGCGTTGATTCTCCTGACAATCGGTATCGGATACGATTTCATTTTCGGAACGAAGTTGGCAGATTTTCTCGTGATAATCGCTGGACTCTTCCTCGGATGGGCGGCGTTTCTCTACTGCTTGGGGAATGCTTCGTTCTGGGGATAGTTTGACCGCCTCTCAGCACCAGTGGTGTCGATCCGTTTCAGTCTTCAGTCCGTCGGTCTTCGGCCGCGTAGACAGCGAAAATTTATGGATTAAAATCGACCAAGAAAGCAATTATGACGGGAAGGCCGTATCAACCACCCAACGAGCGCCCGTGATAAAGGCAAGTAGTTCGACGTGGTACCCGAGGGCATGACGGACCTCCTCGCGGAGCAAACGGCCGTCGTGACCGGTGCATCGAGCGGAATCGGGCGATCGATCGCGCGGACGTTCGCCGAACACGGGGCCGATGTCGTCGTCGCTGACGTGCGAGAAGAACCGCGCGAAGGCGGAACGCCGACTCACGAACTGATCTCCGACGAAACCGAAGCGACGGCGACGTACGTCGATTGCGACGTCTCGAGCGTCAACGATCTCGAGGCGACGCTCGACGAAGCCGAGCAGTTCGGCGGCGTCGACGTGCTCGTCAATAACGCGGGTATCTTTCGTGCGGAGGAATTTCTCGATGTGACCGCCGACCAGTACGAACAACTCATGAGCGTGAACGTGAAAGGAGCGTTCTTCGGGACTCAGCTCGCGGCCCAGCGGATGATCGAAAACGGGGGCGGACGGATCATCAATGTCTCGAGTATCGCCGGCTTCGTCGGAAACGGTAGCTACGTCACCTACTGTGTTTCCAAGGGCGCAGTCCGATTGTTGACGTACGCGGCAGCCCATCGCCTCGGTCCGGACGGAATCCGCGTGAATGCGATCCACCCGGGCGGGATCGAAACCGCAATGATGGAAGACGCACACATGGGATCCGAAGCGCTCGAACAGTTCACGCAAGCGATTCCGTCGCGGAGGATCGGAGACCCCGAGGATATAGCGGGAGTCGCGCTGTTTCTTGCGAGTGATCTCTCGAGTTACGTGAATGGCGAGTCACTCGTCGTCGACGGCGGGTACACTCATACTGGATAACCGGAAACGTTCAAAAAGCACCATTTAGATTGGTAGTTCAGTAGTCACGGTAGTCCGTCTACGCCAGTACTTCCGTGTAACGTCGATCGCTAGATGACTGGTTTCAGCGTTTTAGGCTTCTGCTTCGCCACCGTCTACGTTCTTGCGCTGTGTACCGGCGCTACGAGTCACTCATCACCTCTTTCCGTCCCGTCATCGTCGCAGGATCGAGACTGAAATACCGGAACGTCGTTTCTCTCGGTGGTCGTTCGAAAATGTCGACGAGCGGGATTTGAATAGCCCACATCCCCTGTATTTCGGTTGACTCGTATGGTGCGTCGGAAGTGTCCGATAGTCGCCCTGTGACGACGATACTTCGCCACCCGCTGTCGGTTTTGTCGTGCGTAACGAAGGAGATAAGCCTGTCTACGAGATCCTCTTTCCTGCTATCCCGGGGGAAGGAGAGTCGATAGTAGAAGCGCCTCACGTCTGCACTGTATCCGTACGAAACAGGTATCGAAACCGGCGGCTCATCTGGGTCTGTGGAAAAAGAAATGACACCCGTTCCGCCTCGGCCGAGGAATTCGTTCATCTCCTCCTCGCTCATTTGAACCCAGCGCAAATCCTGCATATCTTCTCACACGATCTAGGGGTAGAAAGTATCCTATTACAGCGGACCGGACTCTCAATGTGGTGAGAACGACGCTGATGAAACGCGCCTGAGTGCCACGCTGAGATCGTACTTCGCTACCCACACCAATCGTTGGAATCGACACACGCTCTCAGCAAGAATCCCTTCTCAATCCCATGCACCGCTGTGGAACGAGAAAACGATTGAACTCATGTGATTTTCATCGAAAAGAGGGTAGTTCGATCTCAGCTTAGTCGCCCAGGCCTGCGGCTCTTACCTTTCTCGACCTCAGAGCGAGACTCGACTTCGCCTCGATACATGTCGATACTGAAGAGATCGTTCATGGGACATTTCTGAGTGACCGCAGTGATAGTTAGCTCCTCGCCAACGACGAGAGCGATAGCTGCGAGAGCGAATCTGACCGGTCCCGCTGCCAAAGAGAGTACTCCGTCGACAGCCGCGACACGTTTGAAGTTATATTAGGGTAGATCGAGACGTTTACTCGCCTCCAGTAACCCAATCGGGACATCCCTTGCAGGTTCGTCACGTGGCGCAGGAGCACGTTTTTCACGCGAAGGTCGGTCCCTCGTCCGATCCGGTGAAACGTTTATGCTGGATAGTCGAATCCGTTCACCATGGCTGAGCGAATTCTCGTTGCGTACGACAGATCGCCACTAGCGATAGAAGCCCTCGAATTAGTCTTCGAAAAATTTCCGGATGCGACCGTCATCGCACTGTATGTCATCGAGGTCCCGGCCGGTCAGTGGGCGCAACTCGTGGGTCCCGAGCTGCAAATTCCCGTCACCGAGCGAGCGCAGGAATACGCGGACGACGTCCTCGAGTCTGCGAGGGAGACCGCATCGAAGTACGGCAGAAGTCTCGAAACGACCGTCGCCACGGGCGAACCGGATCATCGAATCGTCGCGACGGCCGAGGAAGAAGCGGTCGACCTGATTGTCGTCGGAAGCCACGGACAGGAGGGAATCTCACGCGTCCTGCTCGGGACCGTTGCGGAAAATGTCGTTCGCCGATCGCCCGCTCCCGTCCTCGTGATCCGGTAGACGGCGAATCGTCGGAACGCGCTGAAGAGTATGAGTAGAATAAGCGTACACAATGACATCGACCGTATCTTCCTCCGATACATGAAATCAGGCAATCGGGCTACAGCGACTCGAGAATCCGTTCGAAGCGCTCGTAAGCATCGTTGCCGATCGGGTCGAGTTCGTCGTCGTCAGCGACACTGATCAGACGCTGCGGGTCGACCGCACTAACGACGACGCCGCCGTCATCGTCGTAGACGACGATGTTGCACGGGAGCAACGTCCCGAGTTCGAGATCGTTCTCGAGTCCCCGATGGGCCAACTGCGGATTGCACGCACCTAGGATTCTATACTGTCGGAAGTCCTCGTCGAGTTTCTTTTTCAGCGTTTCTTGGACGTCGATATCGCAGAGCACGCCGAACCCCTCGTCCTCGAGGGCGTCGATCGTTTTCTCGACGATATTGTCAAACTCGCCGTCGACTTGTGTACGAAGCGTATAGGACATACTGTACGACCAATTTCGAGAACGGTCGTAGTTGGGGTAGCAACAGCAAGCCTGCGGCACGTGCGTCAGTTCGAGGAAGACTGTAGTCAGTCCACGGTGAAGTGACAGTATGGTTTCTCGTCGTACCATACGAGCGATCGCCACCCTGCTCGGACTCACGCTGCTCGCCGGACTCGGATACGCCCTCCGGTGGCGATCGAACCCGTCACCGTGCCCATACTCCCAGCGCCACGCAATCAACTGTCCGGGGAGTGTGCCAATGCGGCGCTGATAACGCTCGACGCGAGTGCACCGTGAACGATTCGGTGGCCGAACCGCGTTCGCTTCGCGAACTGGTCGTCCAGGTGAAGCGGGTTTTTGTCACCGCTCACCACGGCGAACAGTTCGATGTCGCTCTCCGTGATCGGTTTCGTGAACGTGACGACATCACCGACACTAACGCCCAGTCCACCCTCGTCGTCGTACTCGTAGCTCCACTCGCGTTCTTTCCTCCTGTTCGACTCGAGTGTCGGCGTCGACACGCCATCGTTCATCGTCGCGTTCGTCACGAAATGTGAGAGATCGGTCGCGATAACGAGTCCAGCGAGTCTCTCATCGTCCAAAACCGGAAGCTGACTGATTTGGTGCTCGTAGAGTATCTCTGCTGCTTGGTGAACGGACGTCGACGGTTCGATGGAGAGCAGTGGTTCCGACATGAACTCGTGCGTTGTCTGCGTCATCGGCTCGTTCGACGCGATTAGCGACACGAAATCGGAACGCGTAACCATACCGATCGGTTCCCCGTCGTCGACGATCACGATCAATTCGTGTCCGGACTCGACGAAGCGTCTGACAACCGCGTCGGCAGTATCGTCCGGTGGAGCCGTCTCGACGGCACTCATCACTTCTTCCACAGATACTGGAACGACCATGGGCTACGGACGACGTCGAGATCCATAACCACCGGACGCCACCCAAAACGTCTTTTTCGTCAAGGGTGTTCGTTCCTTGCCCATGATCCCGAACGGGGACATCGACGCAGAGTGGTTGCGGTCGAGAGGCTGGTGGTGGGCGTTCGCGTTCGCGCTTGCAATCGTGTTGATCACGGCCTTGAGCGATTACATTGGCTGGATCGTCTTCGGGATCTTCCTGTACTACGTCGCTCGGCCCGTCTCGAGGCGGCTCTACCAACGAGGTCTCTCTTCGGGAACGAGTGCGATCGTGACGCTCGTGCTCGTCGTTCTTCCGTTCGTTGGTGCCCTATTCGTCGTCGCGTCGCTTGCAATCGTTCAGATCGCGACCCTAGAGGTAACCGATTTCGACGCCGTTCTTGGACGACTCTTTCCCGGCGTAGATACCGACGAACTCCCGACGACCGATGCGGAAGTGTATCCGTTCGCAGAGGACCTAGCAACCGATCCGAGGCTTGCCACCATAGGGCAGTGGTTCAGCGGACTCGTCGGCCGATTTCTCACTGCGTCGTATTTGTTGTTCGTTACGTTTCTGTTCGCATTCTTCCTAGTCCGCGACGAACGCCATCTCAGACGCTGGGTTCGAACCGAAATCGTCAGAGAGAGACCTAACGTAACGACGTATCTACGGGACGTTGATGAGGGACTGCAGTCTATCTTTTTCGGATATACGCTGACGATTCTCGCGATTGTGCTGTTAGCCGGCGTCATTTACGCAGGTCTCAACGCGATCGCCCCGGCGGGACTCAAGATTCCACAGGTCCTTTTGCTGGCGATCGTAACTGGGCTCGCGTCGGTGATTCCGCTCGTCGGCCGGAACATCGTATACGCAAGTATCGTTGGCTACCTCGCGCTGACAGCGATTCGAACGGGCCCCACCGGCCTCTGGTTTCCCGTCGTATTCTACGTCGTCATGGGCATCCTCTTTGACGGCATCATCCGAACCTACGTGCGACCGACGCTTTCGGGGCGAATGTTTCCAACGGGACTGGTCCTATTTGCGTATATCTTGGGCCCGCCGATCTTCGGCTGGTACGGAATTTTTCTCGGACCGGTGATCATGGTTGT
>NZ_JAQIVI010000098.1:42768-46349 GCF_028618695.1 Natrinema soli
CGAGCACGATTCGGAGAAGCAGTGATAGATGACGTTTCTATCCTGGAATGCTATCTGGCCTTCTGCGTATTCGTCTGCATCCAAATCGGCTGTAATACCGTTACAGTTCCGACCCTGAACAGAAGGGGGAACCAGTATGTCGCCGCTTGATACAGAAACGTCGCAGCCGGCGCTTCCGGTGCCGGCATGCCGGCAGTCGAAACGAGCAACAGGATGAACACCGATTCGACGCTTCCCAGCCCACTCGGGAGAGGGAGAACGTTCGTTATCGCACCAAGTCCGAATAGCGACACAATCACGACACCAATGCCCTCACGAATCGTCCATTTCAAGTCCTCTACGTCTGCTCGGGATGCGTCAGTCGGCTCTTCGGGCGGATTACTCGTTGGTTCCGGCATCGGATACGCGGTGTCCTCCCAGGACAGACCGAGGTAACCGATCGCGTACGAGAGCGTGATCCCCGCTACCATCACCACACCGAACGTTAGTACGGCCGCAGTTGCGTTCGGGGATTCGAGGAGTATCGTCATGACGGCAGCGGCAACGACCGACCTCCGAGCATGACCAGAAATCGTCTGAGCGATGATGCCATTGCAGTTCGTATTCTATAACAGATTATAACCTCATCACACGACTTATTGAAATTCACTTTGCCGGACTGGATCGTGCTCGGTCTTACTACTGAGTTGCGACAGTACCCGACCGGGGAAGTAGTTTGACACGCGCATCTCACAGACATCGTTCACACGAATAGGTAGGTCAACGATCTGCTGAAATCGTTATTTCACATCGCTTCTCTATAGTATGAGGTGATGCCTTCACTCGAAACGCTCGCGATAGTGTTCACCGCGGGATTCATCACGGCGCTTGCGACCGGGCTAGGGGCACTGCCGTTTTTCTTCTTCGATTCGATAAGCGACAGCAGAAACGTCCTTCTCTGGGGTCTTGCATCGGGAATTATGCTCTCCGCGTCGGTGTTCGGTCTCATCGGGGAGGGACTGGCTGTCGGTACACCGCTAGAAATTCTCACAGGAATGGGCGCAGGCGTCCTGCTCGTCCTCGTTGCCCGCGACGTGTTGTTGGACAGTGACATCGACCCCCGTACGTACGAGGAAGCCGACTTCAAGAAGCTCGTGCTTATTCTCGGAATTTTGACTGTCCACAGCTTTCCCGAAGGAATCGCCATCGGCGTCTCGTTCGCCGAACTCGGACTCGAGGGTAACGCGCAAATTTTCGGCGTTGCCGTTCCGTTGTTGGCGATTTTTATGACCATAGCGATCTCGATTCACAATATCCCCGAGGGGACTGCGATCTCGATTCCCTTGAAATCGATGAGCGTCTCCAACTGGAAGATGGTCTGGTGGGCGATCTTCTCGAGTCTGCCACAGCCGATCGGTGCGGTCATCGCCTTTTTGTTTGTCCGCATGGCTCGGGACCTCCTGCCCTTCGGATTCGGATTTGCAGCTGGTGCGATGATCTATCTCGTATTATCGGAGTTCATCCCCGAAGCGCTGGACACAGGTAAGGAGTTACCTGAACGAGGTCTGCGAGAACTCGTGGTTGGGATTACGATCGGGGTCGCGATCATGCTCCCGCTTGCGTTCATTTGATTTCGGCCAATTTGCCAAGGAATGAGGAGAGAAGAGTACCCCTTTCAGCCGTCCGAAAAAGGGGGTGCCGCTCGATTTAATCACAGAAATAGCGTTCGTCGTGGGCTACGCTCGCTGATTTATCACGCTTCGCATAGAGAAGTGGACTGTGACGGACGTTCACGTCTTCCTCGCGGTAGGGATCGCGCTCGCCGGAGCGCTCGTTTTTGGCGAACTCGTCGAACGAGCAGGCGAGCCGATCATATTGGGAGAGATTCTCGTCGGAGTCGTCCTCGGTGCGCACGTCCTCGGAATCGTCGATCCATCCGGAACGTTCGCGCTACTCGCCGCGATAGGGTCGATGCTATTGTTGTTCGACGCTGGTTACGAAGAAATCGATCTCGGAGAGCTCGAGCGTGACGGCGTCCCTGTTGCCATCATTGCACTATGTGGAGCGGGACTCCCGGTGATGATCGGCGTCGCAACCGGAGTCGCCTTCGGTTACTCGCTCGCTGCGAGCGGAATCTTGGCGATAGCCATGGGTGTTACGTCGATTGGAATTACCGCGAGAGTATTCCTTGATCTCGATTGTCTTGACACGCGCTACGGCCTCCACGTGGTAGGTGCAGCAGTTTCCGCCGAAGTTATCGGTCTCATGACTTTTGCGCTGTTACTCACGACACAGCAAGCCGAAGCTTCGGGCGGTCAATACGTACGAATCATCGGCCTCATCGCCCTGTTTTTTCTCGGGGTAATCGTCGTTAAACGGTTTCTGATCAAGCGAGTGGCTCGCGTTCTCGCCCGTTTTCAACAACCGAGCGCGAATCTTCTCGGTATCATGGAACTCTTGTTTTTGTTCGGATACGCTGCCGACGCTGTGGGGCTAGACGTGATCGTCGGCGGCTTGATCGCTGGGCTACTTGTCGGGAGCGAACGTCGATTCCGCGACGTCGAAATCCGCGAGGGAATCGTCGGGATAGCCTACGGAGTCTTCATCCCGTTATTCTTCGTTAACGTCGGCGCTCAGATGGACCCAACTGTCGGTACTTCCCAACTGGTGTGAAAGCTGAAGCTAAAGCGTTGGTCTAATTAGGAAGATGTCTGGCTGAGTGAATGTGTTTAGCGTCCCTCAACCAGACGGTGTTCTTTCAGACTCAGACGTGAAAGATCTAGCGGAAAACGTCATTTGCCAGCTCCCTTTGCCAGGGATCGAGAGGCGAGCCCTCGATCCCGGTGATATCTGGGCTGTCATGGTCCTTGCAGCAGTCAACCAGACGTCCATCTGGGAGACATGCAAGGACAACGACAACGCTGCCTGTGACGATACTGTCATGGGCTGGCTACATACGCTCAACCGAGAGTGGCTTGAGCGGGTTGCTAACCGCTTTCTCAGAGAGTTAGCGATGACGATTCTCGACCTTGATTGGTTGAGGATCGTCTCCATTGACTTCGTCGATAACCCCTACCACGGAATGTACGCCGATGAAGAAGGTGAACTCTGCCGCATGCACGCGAAAGACGGAACAACGACGTGCCACCGGTACTGCACGGCGTATCTTGTCTCGAACGGCAAGCCAGTGACGTTGGCGATGACGTACGTCCGTAGTGATGAGAAAGAGGCCGACGCGGTCGAGCGCGTCCTCGACCGCGTCGAAGCCTATCCCTTCGAGATAGAGCTGCTCTTGGCTGATCGTGGCTTCTACAACGAACGTGTTCTGCGCCGCTCACGGGAGATTGCTGCGACTGTCGTTCCCGTCCAAAAGAAGGGCAAGCGCATGAGGAAGAAGCTGGATACGCACTGCTCGTACATGACGACCTATCGGATGTACGAAGGCCGCGAGCGGGAACTGGAATTCCCGCTCGCGGTCGCTGTGTCATATCACGCCGGAGATCGCGGGAAAAGCGGCGAGGTCGTTCGAGGCCATGTGGCGTGCGATCTGGCCGATCGCACGCCGAAACAAGTCGAACGACTCTATCGGAAACGGTCAGCGA
>NZ_JAQIVI010000098.1:46390-87859 GCF_028618695.1 Natrinema soli
CGGGGCGGGCGCGACCTGCCCAAGGAATTCACGTTCAAGACCTTCTCTGACTGGATCAGACATGTATTAGAGGAAGAGCTAGAGCGGAGTTGGGAAATCGAGATGAACGGAACAGGTGTGCCAGAAGCGTACGCGCCGGCCGCGGGCTGGCGTCAGCCCGCGGCCTTGGGCAAGCTCCTAGTGAGCAACAGCATTCGCCTAGAACAGCGTATCTCGGTCTTCTTACTTCACTTCTCCTCATCCGTGGATTCTATTTCTTGTTCACTCAGTTACCACACCGGCGTTCACTCCGTTCGTCCATGACTCAGCACAGCTCACGAAGCGACGTTCGGGAAGTACCGAGTCTAGAATTATTTCATAATTAGACGAACATGAGAAATATATCTACCTGACTTCAGGAAAGTGAGTCGATCACGTTGTATAGTCCCGCAAGTCGGCAGAGATTCGGACCGAAACTAGCCTATCCTCCGAAACTGTGAACTTCTGGGGGGTACAGATTTATATATCGTTATACAGTATATGAGATGCGATACTGTACTGTAGACCACTCGAGCATACCGAAAACAAGCGATTTAGGCCCTATTCATTTCACTTGTCTAAATTCTCGTTTAACCAAGGGACTTTACGAGGGTCGATACTGTACCCCAGACACGAATGTCTACTCCCAGCGAGAGACGGGCTCACTCCCAGGGGAAGACCATCCAAGACGCGATCGAACGCTACCTCACCTACAAGATCCAAGCTGAAGGGTCCCGGACGACGATGCGCTCGCCGCTGATTGGGTTCGCCGAGTTCTGTCAGGACGAACTCAGCCTCGAGGACATTGGAGATCTCGAGCCGGCAGACGTCCGTCGATACAACGAGGACCTATACGACCGAACCAAGATCGACGAGGAGATCTCGGCGTCGACGGCACAGACGTACTTCGCGTATGTCCGTGCGTTCCTGTCCTGGTGTGTTCGAGACCAGCTCCTCGAGACGAACCCAGCGGACACGACCGAGGCGATGGATCCGCTTCCTGAAGACGATGGGAAGCGAAAAACGCAGTACTGGTCGGAAGACGAGCGCGAGCAGCTCATCAACTACGTCACCAAGCGCGTCGACATGGCACTCGAAGGAATCATCCGGGTTGATCGAGAGACTGCATTCCGCGATAGAGCGATCGTCGTTATGCTTGATGGAACGGGGGCGCGTGGGGCAGAACTATTCTCGGATCCAAAGGACGAGAAACGTGATGGCCTTCGCTGGTCTGACGTCGATTTCGAAGAGCGGTCGATAGAGGTCTATGGGAAGTCACGAGACTATGAAACCGCACCGTTCCCTGAGAGCGTTCATGATGTCCTTGAGCGATGGCGAGGACTCCTCGATCCACCTATTGACGAGTGGCCTGTTTTCCCGACCGGCCACTATCAGTCGAAACGCGAGGCACTTGTCGAATCGATCGGTGAGGAGACGGTTTCTGCGGCACTCGAGGGTAGGGGTGACGCAGGGAAAACCGAGGTTCTTGACCGACTACACCGCGAGCATGAGGTCCCACCGCCGTCGATCTCCAAAGAGGGAGTTCGGCGGTTGATGAAACGCCTCACGAAAGAGGCGGGTATCGACCCGGACGGCGATTACGACTATCTCACACTACACGGCGCACGACGGGCGCTCGGTCGTGATCTGTATGCCAGTGGCTTGTCCGAAAAGGCGCAAGAAGCTCTCCGCCACCAATCGATTGAGACGACACACGAAGCGTACTCGGATACCAAGATGAAGGACGTTTCCGATAGTATCGACGAAGTACGCGACTGATCTGGACTACGAACTATGCGGTAGCAGTATGAGAGTCGCGAAACATCTTTCCCACCTCCACACAAAATTCGGCATCTGATATCGCTTTTTCGCCGTCATTGGCTCAGCGATCTCCCGGCGCTGTTCCCAAGTCAGGTCGTCGCGCTCGAGGACGAGCATGTCCGGGTGATCACAACATGAAAATCAAAGGGCGTCCACTCGAACACTGTGCAAAATGCCACTGACCCGTATTCCTTCCAGAAGAATGCGACCTCTGCAAAGACTGTCGACGCGAAGTGTATGAGAAAAACATGGCCGAGCAGTACGGATTCGACGACTTCGAGGACGCGGATTTCGACGACTAAACTTCTATTTTAGACTCCAATTGCTTTTTAGAGAGGTATACGACCCCCGCGCCAATCAGTAAGGAAAGGAAAAATAATAGCGTTGAACCACCAAGAATACTAATACCCACCGTCAGAAGTGTGGCACAACCAATAAGTATTGTTCGCTTCCTCAAAGTCCTAACAATCTTGGCTGAGTGCTGTGTGATCTCTTGTACAGATTTGGCAGTTTCAAACTCATTCTCTCCAAGTCTCTTCCAATATTCATCTAATATCTCTACGCTATTCCATTCCGACGGGCCATTGACCAAACTATAAAGTCGACTATCCTCCTGTCTAAGTTCTATTTCACATCTTTGACACTTCACAATTCCATCCCTTGGTGTACTGAGATCAGAGGATTTCCCACAAAACGGACATTCATCAAATGAGTATACATTCTTCTCAGTACCATCATATGAAGCGGCTTCTAACACTTTAATGTCTATAAGTGAAGAGAAAGCCGAAGTCAGTTCCCCGAACGCATCACCCGTCTCTTCCACAGAGTCATGCATCCTCTTACTCGCTAATTTGATCTCAAGAAACTCAGCTTCAGACGTATCACTATTCCCAAGTAATCCGACTATGGTATCCAAATACGCATCGAATTTCTCTATATCCCTCTCAACTTCTTCAACAAACGACTGATACGGGTTCTTGATTTGGACTGAAAACTGGTCCGTATATGCTTCGTTCAAAGCCTCCACATCACGTTCTAAATCTCTAATCTTACTATCCGCGTTCTCAAATGCTTGTAAACACTGCTCTAGTAGTTGATCCGGTATTTCATCTTCTGGAATACTCGATGCCATCTCCACATAGTTCACTACTTCGTCAATAGCATCATCAATAGCGTTGTAATCATCATAACACTCTTTCATAGCATTGAGGCTCCTAATATCGTCAATAGCAGTATACGGGTAATCATCCACATCCAGTGGATACCTGTCATCTAGATCCGCATCAGTAGAGTACGGCGATTGCTGCGCTGATGGAGCAACACTATTCCCGTGAATCGCATTGTGACAATCCTTACATACAGTTTTCAAGTTACTCAACTTGTGCGTCCCACCCTTTGACTTCGGGACAATATGGTGCGCATGAAGCTCCGCATTCCTGCCCGTCCCACCCTGCGCTCCACAATTCTGGCAAGTATGATTATCGCGTTTGTAGACCTGCTTCCGGCGAGAATCCCAATCCGACGGATACTGCTGTGACATTGATTAGTCACAAATTTTCACATTATCATATCAAACCATCGCTTGGAACCCCGCTACTACCTGTTGAACATTAAATATTTACTAGCCGATACCACAGGTATAACTATGACAGGTACTACCACAATCTGCATCATCTGCGACACTCCACCAGACGACTCCCGGTAGGCACTCTGCAACGAGTGCGTCTCCTTGCAAGAGGACAAGTTCGAACGCGAGGTGATTCAATGAAGATTAAAAACGATCGCGTCAGTGTCCTCGACATTTACGACGTTGTCCGAGCTGAGGATGGAGAAATCCAAGCTATCTCAGAGATGTGGGACTTCGGCGCTGATCTCGTCCGCAAAGCCGTTGAATGGTGTGACAAGAATCCCAAGGAAGTCGAGAAACAGTGCGAAGAGAAAAACGAACACCTCAACAGCATACTCGAAGCAGAAGCGAACTGGAGGGAAGACACATGAACTAGGACGACGCCCGGGGCGACGATCTCGAGCAAGACCCATTGGATAGGCTGGCAATGATATTTCCCCTCCTCTTCCTCACAGGATTGGCAGGATACTCCCTTGCACAAGGACTCAGTATGATAGGATGGGAATTCCTTGTAATTCTCTGGCTCTATGCATTAGTTGAGGTAGTTAGCGGGATATTCGAGGTGAGCGACCGATGATGGAAGAAGCTCGTATTGCATGGGTTGCTAACAACAAATTAGATGCCCGGTGTCCCGTATGCGGACCCCCAATAGAATTCGATATCGAAGACGAGTTTATCGAATGTAGCTGGAACGCTCGTTGCGGTGCTACATGGAAGGTGCAAAATGTTGTAGCAGAAGTAGAAGAGGTAGGCGAACGATCAATGTGCCCCGTCGAGTGGATCACAGATTATCTTATCCGGGCCGAGGGATCTGAGTATACAACCGGGGAAAACTGACAGCCGAATTCGACGGCAAAACCCATGATGCCATTGTAGTTCATGCGGGCGCCCCAGATTTCATTCTCGAGGTGAGTGAGTGAACTAGATATCTTGGTTCAGTAGAATGACAGTTTCTCATCCATCGATACTGAGAGCTGATCCATAACCTCAAACGATTTAGTAGCAATACGCTGAATGGTTTTCTCTTTATCTTCGCCGAATTCTGTCCAAGGCGTATGAGCGATCTCGTTCCGCATTGACGCCATCTCCTGCAACCGTTGATGCTGTTTCTCATTGATAACGCGGAGGATTCGGGCTAACCGTATCCGGTCTGAATGCCCCATTTGTTCGACTATTCCTAAATCCTTATTTGAAAGTGCTTCTTTCTTATTTCGACCTAACTTGACCACACAAGTCATCGCAAGGAATTCTTCGAAGAACGCACTTTGTCTAATAATCGCTGTTTTGAAATCGTTCTCACCAATCAAGTTCTCAATATGAGCTATTTCTTGATCTAAAATAGTCTTCAGCGCCTTATCGCGGATAATATTCAAAATCAGACTTATGCGTAAGTCGAGAAAGCTAGCCTCCCCCTCCACAAGCTCTTCATCTTCGTGCTCTTTCTCCAACCAGTTCTCGGGCGGGTCAACAATCAAACCGCTTAGACCATCCAACTTCTCATAATTGACTATACTATCCTCGGCCCATTCCCCCGTCATATTCTGCTTGAAGCGCCTGAAATCTAGATACTCCTGTTTAGATGATTCCCACCACTCTTCATTAATCTCCATCCCTATGATTCTGCCATCGTCATAGGTCATTTTGGCAACTGGCGGATAATCAGACATATTAGAAGATAACTGGATGGATCGGCACTAAATGTTCTGATTAGAGTAGCGGTAGATGTTCAGATTCCGAAGATCAGATTTGAGATAACGTTCGCTCCAGTCCATCCAACTCCGGCCAGCAGTGCGGCGAACAATCTCGTGATCTCCTCTCTGAGATCCCGATTCCTGGAGTCGAAGCCGCAGCCTTCGACTCCGGGATTATCCGACAGACGCTCCTCCAGGCCGCTGTCGATCAGAAATCCATCAAGGCTGTCACTGACACCACTCGTGGAACATACTCCGATGACTACACGCTTGCCCAACTTCACACGGTCCTGCCTGCTGAACTCGAAGCAATCGCTAACCGCCTTCTCTGTCAACAGGCGGCGATGATCCTCGGCAGTAGTCATTCAGATAAGTTCTGGGTATAGCGATTCGGTGGTTTCTGCTCATGATGCTGTAAACGGCTACGTTGAGATGACCCATACCCAAAAGTTCGCTTAACTACTAGGGCCGAGGATCATCTGCCTCGATTTCGTCCATATCCATTATCATGGCTGTCCACACGCTGAACCTGGCGTAATCTGTCACACGAAGCCTCGTGATGGCACCTCCCAGTGCCATCGCTACCTTGCTGGATTTGTTCTTTGTCGGGCCAAACCACTGGTCGTCGCAGTCACACCCGTTCGTGGTGATGAACCGAAGAGCGACGCGGTCGAGCGAGTGCTCGACCACGTCGCGGCTCTCCCCTTTGATGTCGCTGGCGTTCTTGCCGACCGTGGGTTCTACGACGGAACGTCGATCGAGCGACTGACTGCAGTCGCATCAGTCGCTCTTCCAGTCGTGCGGCGCGGAAAACAGATGGCGGAGAAACTCGACACGACGGTGTCCTACTGGACAGAGTACGTGATGTACGAGGGGAGCAAGCGGGAACTACGCTTCCCGCTCGCAGTCTGTGTCTCCTACCAGCAGGGCAATCGAGGCAAACACGGCTTGCTCGTTCGGGCGTACGTGGCGTGCGATCTGACCGATCGCACGCCGAAAGATGTCGAAGCACTCTACCAGAAGCGCTCAGCGATCGAGACAGCTTTCCGAACGATGCGTGAAGCGCGTGCACGAACCAGCACGACTGATCCAGTCGTGCGGCTGTTGTTCGTTCTGGTGAGCTTCCTGTTGCGGAATCTCTGGGTGATCGTTCGGTGGGGCGTGCTCGCCACGCCGCAGCGCGGCGGGCGAGCACTGCCTGTCTGGTTCCGGTTCGAGGTCTTCCGCGAGTGGATTGATCACGCACTCGACGACACGTTACGGCGGAAATGGGAAGCACCGACGAACTGTACCGGGATTCTGGCGACCTATAGCCAGTTGGACGTGGGTTGAGATCGTTCGCGTCCAGCGGCAACCCTGTACCGGAGCGACGGCTTCGCATCGTGTCTGGCTCGACGGCTTTTTCACTGCGTGAGATCGCCGTCTGAGGTGCCGCAATGAGTCACTCGGTCTGATCTCTTTCAGTCCTTCTAAAAATCGAGTCAGCAATCAGGATCGATGGGAACTACTGACACTGGCAGAGTCGGATTCCTTGCGTCACCGGTTCATCCTATGATGGGTCCACGGTGAGGCGTTGCAGAGATGAACAGGGTTCTGTAGTGTTATTCGGCCTATCATATTACTCCTAACATTTAGATAAAAGTTATCGGGTATATATGAACAACAATTCATCGAAACGAACTGTTATAACGAAAGAACAACAGTTAACGCTCAATGAAAGACTTTGGAACATACATACAGGAGCGACAGAAAAACATCATATCACAAGTAGAAGAATTGAAATGCCAACCCATTCTTTTCGTTGGCTCAGGTCTATCCATGCGGTACTTCAACGCTCCCACTTGGGAAAGCCTGTTAGAACAAATGGCCGATGACTGCCCAGAAGTCAACCATAGTATCGATTACTACCTCCAAAGAAACGACTCCTACCCCGAGATCGGAGGTATACTTGCTGACGACTACTACGATTGGGCATGGGGAGACGGTAAAAACGAGTTTCCAGATGAACTACGTAGCCGCGAATATCCCAGCGACATCTACCTCAAATACAAAGTTGCAGAACACTTCCGTGACATCACTCCCAACTCAATTGATGCCATTAACAATCAGCGACACCGGGAAGAAATCGGACTTCTTCAAGAGATACAACCTCACGCCATCATCACAACTAACTACGATCCCTTTCTCGAAGTTATCTTCCCCGACTACCAACCCATCGTCGGCGAAGAAATACTGCGTACAGACTACCAGAGCGTCGGCGAAATCCTCAAAATCCACGGCTGTGTCTCTACGCCAGAAAAACTAATCCTCACTGACGAAGACTACGATCAATGGGTCAATAAGCAAAAATATCTCTCTGCAAAACTCCTCACTTATTTTGCTGAACATCCTGTACTGATAAGCGGCTACTCCGTCACAGATGATAACGTGCGGCGGATACTCTCTGATATAGATGAGATTCTAGCACCTGATGACGGACTAATCGACAACATCTACTTCCTCGACTGGGAAGACGACATATCCTCTGTTGACACATTCCAAAGAGAGAAACCCATCCAGACAGTAGATAGTAAATCAATTCGCGTTAACTACATCCAATCTAAATCATTTGACTGGGTTTTCCGCGCATTTAGCCAAGGCGGGAATATTGAAGGAGTGAATCTCAAACTCCTACGAACAGTCATGGCCAATACCTACGATATTATTAAGACAAAAGCCCCACGAGAAGAAATTGAGATTAACTACCAATCCCTTGAAAGAGCGGCCAACTCCGGTGAATCATTCGGGACTCTATTCGGCGTTACAACACACGACAACCCGATGGACTTCAACATTCTATATCGCCACCGACTAACCGAAGTTGCAGAAGAACTTGGATACGATACATGGCATTATGCAAACCAACTCATAGCACAGATCGAGGAAAAAAAGGACATTAACATCAAAGAAAGTGATAATCAGTATCACATGGATATTGCATTCGACCGCGAAGACACTCAACGCCGTTATTCCGACTCCGCAGTCGAACTCCTACGTAAAGTCAGAGACGGAGAAGATTACGAACTCGAACTACAATCTGACTCAGTTAGCTGAACTCATCAAGTGTTCTGCTTAATGCACTCACATCAATCTGTAATCCATTATCGCCCTCATTCTCAGAAAAATAAAATACTACTACATCATCACGGTCCTTGAAGACCGATTCATCACTCATTTCCTCCGGCTGTATCGAAACAAACCGATCACCAAGCCGCAAATCACATTGGTCCGGTCCTTCGCTCGGACCAAGACGGTCACATTCTGACCTGCTCTCAACGACTTTCTCAATGATTGCTTCACGAGCATTCCGGTTCGAGTACGTTCCGTTCAGGACTAGTCCCTCAACAAACTCCCGTACATCTTCCCGGTCAATTTGATCAATAGCAGCCCGGATCGTGAGAAACATATCGTATGCTTCCTCTGTTGCCTCATCTAGCCGTTCCCGTCCGTCGTAGTGATTGTAGTAATAATTCTGCCAATCATTAAAATCGCCGTCAGGATGCTTCTCCTCAAACTCTTCGTGTATCTTACTGATATCCCCCACCAATGGTTTCCGGTTCGCTGAGGAATATTTCACAGCGTTATTCATGGCATAGAATGTATATTTTGGTGCTTTCTTCTTATCCCCAGTAGTGAGTTCCTTTCGTTCGTCAGCGTCAATACTGATGGTTTCAGCCATTGCTGGCTAGCAATACTCTGATATGATATAGCTCTTACTAGTCGCATATACTGAAGAAAAACCCTGCCAGATTACTTCCCAACGATTATCACCATCCGTGTTCGGTTAAGGCCAGACCTCCGCTCTGAAGGCTTGAGCCACTCGTTTATTCAAGATGATCTCCGACGCCGGTATGCACAGCGGCTTCTCGTCGATAAGCAAGTGAACCCTCGAGTTGTCATGGTAGTCGGTGGCTGGGACTCATTCCAAGCGATCGAACCCTATCTGAACGCACCCACTGCCGACGTAGTCAATGAGGTCTTCGAGGACGCTGGCTTAGCGTGATAGTCGATCGAGGATAGTGTCGAGGTGTGAACCACTCTATGACGGTCTGTAGGACAAGGGAAGACGTTTTTTCGTCGGGCCACTACATACAGCCATGCCTTTTGGGACGAGCTGGCAGACACTCCTCGATGAATGCGATGCTCTTGGAGAGGATGCCACACTCACAACACCGCTCACTGAGAAGCAGTTTCGTATTACCAGTGCTCAAGAGTCTCGTATCGTGATCAAGTTCGCCGATACCGGCGACTCGCAGCCGTTGCAACGTGACCAATTCGAGACCTTAGCCGGCCGAATCACCGACTCTGGGGGCACATTCGAACTCCAACGGCTTCCCCTAGACGCAGAACCGTACGCGGCAGTGCTGAGTCTTCACCCTCGCTATGAGTGCAACGACCGGGCGGGGACGCTCACTGAGACCGACGAGCCAACAACCTCGCAACTCATCAAGGGTGTCTCTCCCTCCACTGACGAGCAGGAGCATGACCGGACGGAACCAGATCTTGACGTCTACGCCGACATGCTGCTCTTGATCGACGCTCTCGAACGGCATAATCCAGCGGTACTCGACGAGTGGGAGACGCCAGAACTCATCAATCTCTATACACTACTCTCGGATGTCCAACGGAATGCGGGCGACCTTCGCACAGAGGTTCGTGAAGTCCTTCTTGACCGGCTTCACCACGATAAGCCAGTATACGGCCAGTATGGGTCGGTCCAACGCACGACTCGACGCAACCGCTCGCTCAAAGCCGATGAGGAGGTGCTCCGTGTGCTCGAAGACGCCGGCATCCCTCGCGAGCGGCTCATGTCCGTTGATCGCGAGAAGGTCGATGAGGCGCTCGAGGTGACTGAACTCTCAGAGTCGGCGGTGTATGAGATCGACGAGCGTGAGTACGTCCGCAAAGCTGAGGTTGACGAGGAAAGCAAGGAAAGCCGTCTCCAAGGACTGAAAGACCAACTGGCGCTGAGTGACGATCCAGAAGCCGAGGAGTTGCGTCAGGAAGTCACAGAACTAGAACAGCGGATTGAGGACTTGACGGAGTTCAACCCCGGGACGTCAGTTGGAACGTGATTGTAATCTCCTCGAACGACCTCTGCTGTTACGTTGCTCAGACGATGCTCGTTCGGGAGAGGATGAATCCGCGGGTCGTGATGGAAGTGGGCGGCTAGGACGACTATCAGAGCCTCGAACCCTACCTTTCGAAGCCCGACGAAGGGACAATCATCGACGAATTCGAACTGCTCGGCGACAGTCACGATCCACTCCTCGCGACCGTTGGCCGACTCGCCAGAGGGAGAGGTGAGATTTTTGCTGGGAATTTTTACCTCTGCTGTCTTGCGATTCTCGATCGTCGGCCGACTCGGCCGCGTCGTCTTCACTTGGTGAACATCTCCTGCGACGACCTCGAGTCGTCGATAGCACTGAAAAGCTACGTCGGAAGGGGAACCGAGGTAGCTTAAGTCGTTCTCGGCAGGGTTGAATCGGATGTCGACCCGTTCCCCCTGCATATAGACCATGTTACTATGTCACAATAAGTTCTTAGGTGAGCGTCGCTCTCGAGTGGGGTGAGAAGGCGAAAACGACCGTCCTCGAACGTATCCACCGAGAAAACGACGTTCCATCGCCCTCGATCACGAAAGAGGGAGTCCGTAGATTGATGAAACGGCTCACGAAAGAGGCTGGAATCGACCCGAGTGGCGATTACGACTATCTCACGCTGCACGGCGCCCGATGAGCGCTCGGTCGTGATCTATACGCCAGTGGCTTGTCTGAAAAGGCGCAAGAAGCTCTCCGTCACCAATCGATCGAGACAACACACGAAGCATATTCGGATACCAAGATGAAGGACGTCTCCGACAGTATCGACGAAGTCCGCGACTGATCTCGTCTACTAATTAGCTACCGATACATTCAAAACTGAAATGATTGAACGCTAATTTGTGGCCGATATAGAACTTGACCTTGAGGACGACCTGATCGCGGTCGACGATCACGACCGACAGCAACGACTCATGGCCTCGAAAAACGGGGACACATGGCGCGTGTTCGAGGGCTCGATCAACAGGTCGCAGTTACTCTCGATGCGAACGACCGCTGAGACGGCGACACATGTTCTTGTAGAAACGCTCCGCTGGCTGGCAGAAGACGAATAGTGCGAAGTCTTAGTTACGTACCTATTACTCCGCGTTTCCAGTGGACTGAACCCATTCGAAGGCGCCGTCGGCCAGTTCTTCACCAATCTCTGGCACGCCCTCGAGTCGGTCCCGATGGAGTCGCACAGCTCGTCCAGGGAGTCGTACCTCCTTTCGCCGTACCGAGACCGACAGCTGCGGAGATGAGCGTGTCGACATCTTCGCACGTAAACGCGACAACGTTGCTTCGGTTGCAGTCGTAGAACTGGGCGGCTTTCTGGATTGTGCTTCGACCCCACAAGGGTCCGTCTGTAACTAGGAGTGTTGCCTTCGCCTCGCCGAGCTCGGACTCGTCGCTTCGACCCCACAAGGGTCCGTCTGTAACCGGCATTCGGCGATACCGCAAGAACGAAAAAATCCGCTTCGACCCCACAAGGGTCCGTCTGTAACTCGTCGCCGTCCACCTCGCCGACTATCCGATCGGGGCTTCGACCCCACAAGGGTCCGTCTGTAACGAGAGCGAGGGCGACGAGCCCTCGAGCGCGTTCGAGCTTCGACCCCACAAGGGTCCGTCTGTAACCCGTCCAGGGGGCAGTGGGGACCCGACGAAGAGGAAGCTTCGACCCCACAAGGGTCCGTCTGTAACTATTCTAACTCTGCCACACGGTCAACCAACTCGCCGCTTCGACCCCACAAGGGTCCGTCTGTAACAATCTCAACACTCTCGCAATTCCCATCCGAGCGTTGCTTCGACCCCACAAGGGTCCGTCTGTAACGATGGCCCTCAACTCGACCACCTACGGTCAACAGGCGCTTCGACCCCACAAGGGTCCGTCTGTAACCTGGGCCATGTCCCGCGTGACACTACGCAAGTCCTCGCTTCGACCCCACAAGGGTCCGTCTGTAACCTATCTGGCATGATGGTCACCTGGTCGCATAATCGCTTCGACCCCACAAGGGTCCGTCTGTAACTAGCGACCGCCGCCATATGAGCCGTGACGGTTCCGAGCTTCGACCCCACAAGGGTCCGTCTGTAACCAAGACCTCTTTGGTCGGAGCGATGTCCGATGACTGCTTCGACCCCACAAGGGTCCGTCTGTAACCAACTCCCGCAGTTACAATTGTGGCACTCTGTGTCGTGGCTTCGACCCCACAAGGGTCCGTCTGTAACGCTGGGGGCCGTGACGACCGTATCGTCGGTCGTGACGCTTCGACCCCACAAGGGTCCGTCTGTAACTCCAGGAGGATCACCCGACGGTCGACGCGCTCACGCTTCGACCCCACAAGGGTCCGTCTGTAACGAGTACAGTACGGATAGCCACGGTCTTACGATCCGAGCTTCGACCCCACAAGGGTCCGTCTGTAACCCCTCTAATGCAGGACCTCATCGACCGCGCGGCCATGCTTCGACCCCACAAGGGTCCGTCTGTAACCGGAATGAACGACCTTCGGTACGCCGGTACCCATCAGGCTTCGACCCCACAAGGGTCCGTCTGTAACACGAGTTCAACGACTAGACGCCGTCGCTTGTTCGAGCTTCGACCCCACAAGGGTCCGTCTGTAACACGCATCCATCCGTGACGTAGACACGGTGACTGCTTCGACCCCACAAGGGTCCGTCTGTAACTCGATACCGAGGGGATCCGGCACGAAATCACCGCGTCGCTTCGACCCCACAAGGGTCCGTCTGTAACCCTGCCCAGCCGTGAAGTCGTCCGAGTCGATGATGTTGCTTCGACCCCACAAGGGTCCGTCTGTAACTCGAATCCGCATCGACCACTTCCACGTTTCGCATTCGCTTCGACCCCACAAGGGTCCGTCTGTAACCCGTACCAACGTCCCACAAGTGACACTCGATGAGCGGGCTTCGACCCCACAAGGGTCCGTCTGTAACCCAGACGATTCAAACACCTACGCCATCAGTGGATCGCTTCGACCCCACAAGGGTCCGTCTGTAACGCGACACGCAGCACTCGATGACTCGCGGGCTCAAGCTTCGACCCCACAAGGGTCCGTCTGTAACCGACGACGAGCACCACTGTCGCGCGTGTGGGATCGCTTCGACCCCACAAGGGTCCGTCTGTAACGCCCCATTCAATCTCGGGCAAATCCACCGCCTCGAGCTTCGACCCCACAAGGGTCCGTCTGTAACCTGGTTCAGGAACCGGAGACGGCCGAACCGGAGCCTGCTTCGACCCCACAAGGGTCCGTCTGTAACGTTCCTCCAACTCGTCGACTTTCTCGTCCAAGTTGTGCTTCGACCCCACAAGGGTCCGTCTGTAACGGGGTACGAGCGCTGGCGGGACTACGTATGGAGGCCGGCTTCGACCCCACAAGGGTCCGTCTGTAACCGACACAAAGCAGTTTACTGCTGACTTTGTGGCTAAGCTTCGACCCCACAAGGGTCCGTCTGTAACCAGAGTGATTTAGCGCCCCCGGAGATCCAGTTCCAGCTTCGACCCCACAAGGGTCCGTCTGTAACGGCAACTCGTCCAAGACGGCACGAGTGACTGGCTCCCGCTTCGACCCCACAAGGGTCCGTCTGTAACCATGGCCGGTTAGACCACGTAAACAGCTCTATTGGCCGTTCACACTTTATCGTTTCCGTCGATCCGCGATAACCTCTGAACTCCTGGGGGTCGATGGAACGACCGGAGACGGTCAGAGGAACTGGTCGTCGGCGGCAGGATCGTCACCGAAGACGGTTCTCTCGACCATCTTCTCAGAGGAGACGCAGTAGATAATCGTCGATTCTCCGGGTTTGAGCATTTCGTCGACGCCGGATCGTATCTTTTCGAGGTCGCCTTCAGTCACGTCCCCTTCGAGCACGGAGTGTTGCACGTGTGTGAGATATCGGCGGAGGAACTTCAGCATCTTGTGGGTCCGGTCGGCTTCCATATCGTAGACCACGACGACGTAGACCACACTCACCACCACCGTCGGAACGGAACGTACTCCTCGCCGGTCAGGAGATATTTTTTCAGTTTGTACGCTTCGACACGGAGGAGATACTGATAGCTCACCCTCTTTCCCAAGTCCGGGTGGTCGATCGTCTCGTCGAGAGTCTCCTCGTATGCTTTCGAGTAGGTCTTTCGACCGCCTTCGTTCAGGAGACAGGAGTTCATATCGTCTTCAAAGTCGTCAGTGGTTAGCTGGCCGCGGTTGACGAGTCTGAAGATGATTCGATCCGCGAGCAGCGGCTTGAACAGGTCGGCGATGTCCAGCGCCAGCGAGTACCGTCGTTCACCAGGTTCGTGGAGGTAACTGACCGTCGGATCCAGCGCAGTCGAACGGATCGCCGAGACGACGTTCGCGTAGACCAGCGAGTTGCCGAAGGAGATCAGGCTGTTGACCTCGTTGTTCGGTGGGTTGTACTGCCTGCCGCCGAAGACAAACCCCTCGGGAAGGATCTCGTCGAAGGTCGAATAGTATGCCTTCCGGGCGCGCGCTTCAACGCCCATCGTCTCGTCGATCGTCCCCATTCCGTCGAGCGACGCCCGTGCATCGTCCAGTTCCTCCAGCACATGCTCGAAGTCGTGTCCACGCCCATTGTAGTAGGTAATGTTCGAGCGCATGTTGTGGATGCTACCGTCGACGAATGCCTTCGCCAGCTCGAGGCGGTGGTCCGGGTCGTCGTAGGCCCGGACCTGATCGACGATCGTCTGGCCGGAGGTCTGACCCCGCTTTGGCATGATTGAGCCGGCGTAGTGGTCGTGCCAGCCGAAGACGTGGACTGCGACGCCTTCCTGATTGAGGAAGGAGACGAAACGAGTGTTGTACTCGATCTGGCCGTGGAGGAAGATCGCCTCGGCGTTCTCGACCGGGAGGTACTTCTTCTCGCCGTCGTCGGTGACGACACGCACCGTGTCGTCCTGGCGTTCGATCCGTCCGTCGGAAAACACGTGGTAGTTGTCGTTCATGGTCAACAGCTCCAGCAGAAGTCGTGATAGGCACACGAGTCACAGACCGGCTTCTCCTCGGCCGGTGGCGGCGATTCTGCGGTGACGACCTCGCGGATCCCGCGGATAGCCGATTCGACTTCGGCGCTGGTTTCCGGGGTCAGTTCGATCGTCTCGCGTCGTTTCTCTGTCGGATGTGCCAGGACGCCAGCCTTCTCGACGCCGGTAACCCGATCAAGATACCAGAGGTAGAACAGCAACTGCAACCGCGCTGGTTTGGTCATCGACGACGAGGGTTTGACCTCTAGGATCTCGCCGCTGTCCAGTACGTCGATTGCGATGATCCCGTCGACGCGAACGTCTCGGCGCTTGTCCGAATAAGCCGAGTCGTCAACGTCGCTCCCGCGGACGATAGCTGGCGTGTCGCGATCGATCTCTACATTGCGGCTGAGGAACCACAGTTCACGCTCACAGACGATGTAGTACTGGAACATGACGCCGGTCAGCCGGAAGGGGAGTTCGGCAGTTTCATCCCTGGCGGCGCCGAGAAACCGGTCCACTGGATCGGCCGATGAGTCGGTCATAGGAACCGATCGTCGACGGAAGGCCCCTCGACTGCAAGGCCTTTCGTCTCGTCGAAGTAATT
This sequence comes from Natrinema soli, assembly GCF_028618695.1. Next base: position 62,268 of record NZ_JAQIVI010000098.1, read on the forward strand.
CTTGTTCCGGGAACGCCTGAGAACGCGGAGACCAGTGTCACCGAATTCTTTGAGGTCCTTGACCGTCTCGGCCTCGGTCGAGTCCTGGCTGTAGATCGGGAGTGAGACGGTAATCTCCTTGGCTTCGTCGCGGCGGTCGCCGAACGCGTCGTAGTCGAATTCGTCGAGAGCGATCTCCATCGCATCGATCAGATCTCGATCGGCGTCAGTCCGACAGACGACTACGTCCACGCTCTCGCGCTGGCCGATCAGCGAGAGTGCACCGAGCTCCGCTCCGTTTGCCTCGTCAACCCACTCGACATACTGTGGAGATCCCGGATTCCGGCCAGCGACGAGTCCGTAGTAGTGCTGAACGGCCTCGCGAGTCATTGTCCGTTCGGCGACGGTTCCGTCGTTCGCACCGATCGCGTCGAGTGTCCTAGAAGTCAGTGAGATCGTACTCACACCCTCGGAGTCGTAGACGGCTTGCGCTGGGGTCTTAGTCGTGCCCGCTGGTGGAGTGAGCCACCAGAGCGTCACGGTCCCGCAGTCGCGCTCGAACGATCGGTTACACCGACCCGCCGCCTGAACGACGCTATCGATCGGTGCGATGTCACGGTACACTCGATCGAAGCTGATGTCCACCCCAGCCTCGATGAGTTGCGTCGACACCGCTACAAGCGGAACGTCGCGCTCGGTGAGTCGCTTCGTGGCTTCGATGAGCACGAGCCGGTCCCGCGGACGAAGGCGAGTCGAGAGGTGGACGAGTGCCCGTTCGTTCGAACCCAGGGTCGTCTCAACCCGTTCGACGAGAGCGTCCACGTCAGACCCGTCCTCGTCGAGTTCTAACTCGAGACACCGACCAACGTCGACGACCGCTTCGCGTTCCCCGATCACATCCGTGAGCTCGGTGGCGCTGTCGATGGTGTTACAGATCGCGAGCGCCGACTCGGTCCCGATGGTCTCGTCGAGGATTGTCCGACCAGCGGTCTCGTAGTCTACGCTCGCGTCGGTGTCGTCGAACGCGAGCACAGAGCCGTGAATGTCGTACTCGACCCGTTCGAAGTGATCGAAGTATCGATCCACGTCGTCGACCAGTTCGAACGCTTCGTCGAACAGAGCTTGAGACGTGGTCTCTCCGTCGTTTGTCACCGGCTGGGTCGCGGTCATGGCGACGATCGTCGCGTCGTACTCCTCCGTGAGGATAGTCGTGATCCGGCGAACGAGCTTCCACCACTTCATCGGCAGTGCCTGGGGCTCGTCCAGTACGATCACGGAGTCGTACAGCGCCGGCAGTTTCATCGACTGGGTGTTACTCGGGCCGACGAGGCTCTCGAAGAGTTGGACGAACGTCGTGAGCGTCATCCCGGAACGCCAGCTCTCGGCGACCATCTCGGCGAGTCGAGCATGCTTGTCGGGATCGTCAGCTGGATCACCGAGTTTCGTCACCGTCTCGGCCAAGTGGTGGTGGATCGTCAATAGGTCGTCCCGAGCGTCGGTGTCGAACACGTCCGTGAGTTCGTCGGCGACCTGATCGATGACGGAGGTGAAGGGCAGTGCGTAGACTACCCGTTCACCCTCGTTTCGGAGTGCGAGGGCAGCACTGAGACCAGTCAGCGTCTTGCCCATCCCGGTTGGTAGTGTCAGCGTCGCGACTGACGTATCCGAGTCGCGGAACTGCTCGACACCGTCGAGTACGTCGTCTCTCGCCTCGTCACGGAGCGTATCGAGAGCGTCGGCCTGACTGTCCTCGTCGGCATCTCCTCCCAGGTCAGCGATGTACTCCGAGAGCGTACGCGCGTCCGGTTCGGACGCGTCGAGATCGTCGTCTTCGATACCGGCAGCCACCGTTTTGTCGGCGAGGATCAGCCCGCTCCAGAGCTGGAGGAGCAGTTCGTAGAACTCGTCGGAGGGTGCCGAGCGGTCGGCGCCGAAGCCGAACATAGAGACGTGTTCGTGGACGGTGTCGAACAGGGAGTCGTCCTCGTCGTCGATCTCCTCGGCGAACTCGTCCCAGGACCCGTTACCACCGGTGACGTCAGCGACGAACAATCGCGCAAACGTCCGGCGATGGTCGTCGACGTTTCCGACCTGTTCGATCACGACTTGCTGGCGCTCGTTGCTCGCCTCGCTCGTGTTGTCGAAATGAGCCACGTTTTCGACGTAATTCTCGACATCAGGGAGGCGACCATGGTGTTTCGCGAGCGCAACGAAGGCCGCGAGACAGTCCTCGCTGTCGTAGCTCAGCCGGTCGAGGACGTAGTACCCGAGATAGGCCCCGAACAGGGAGTGGTTCGTCCGCTTGCTGGTGTCTCGCTTGTCGACCACGTACTCCTGGAACCACGTCGTCGCCTTCCCGAAGTCGTGACATCGTGCCACGGTCGCCGTCATCTCGGTGAGCGGGTCGCCGCCGATCGTCGTTGCGTCCGCAGAGACAACGGACTCGGCCCGCCCGGCTACCTCGTTCAAGTGATCGAGGAGCAATGTCGCCTCGTTGCCGGCCTCGGCGGGATGAGAGATCGGCGCATCCACCATCAGGTGAACACCACGGTTCGATCATCGACTGAGTACGTCGACAGGTCGGTGAATGTGAGCGAGCCACCGTCCGGGTTGTAGGCGTAGGAGATGAACGCGCTGGTCGTCCGGCCACCGTCGTCACGTTCCATGAATGCGGGCGTCTGCTCGATCTGGTAGCGTGTTTCCGGATCGGGAACGATCGAGTCGACGGCCTCGGGGACGGTCGAGTCGATCGTCACTGTGTCACCGCTAGGCCCCTGTTCGATCGGGAACTCACCGTGGTAATCGACTGTCGCCAAGTACTCAGAGAGACCGAGGCTCGGAACGTAGTACGATTCCCCAGATTCGAGCAGCGAGCAGAGTTGGTTGTACCGCTCGTCGTCGTCGAGCCACACGTCGATTCGATAGGCAGGATCGACGAGGACCTCGTAGTTGTGCTGTTGTCGGGGCTTGGACGGATCGGGGAGCTTGATGGAAAGTTTCCCGCGAGGGTTCAGCGACGATAGGTGTTCGTCGGCGGTCGAGAGCGTGTTCATCGGTAGCTTCATCGTTCGCAGTTCGCTCGTCGGTTCGATTGCGACCAGCGACTCGCCCGGGGCGAAAAGATCGTAGTACCCATCGCGTTCGATGCCCAGCATCGCGGCGATCAGGCCGGCGACAGTTGTCCGCGGGATGACCCGGTACGTCTGTTTCACGATGTTACCCTCGATACGCCGGAAGTGCCCCCAGGGTCCGCTGACCGTGAACGACAGGCACATCTCAGCGCCATCGGGAAGTCCCGACACAGCCGGTGCGTGCTCGGTCACAGGTCACTCCTCCGGCGCGGTTGCTTTCGCGTCCTCGTACACGTCGATCACTCGGACGGTCTCACTACCGACCACCGATTCGAGGGCGTCGTAGAGGAACTCGTGGCCGCCTGTCTCACCGTTGGCGGAGACTTCGAGGACATCGCTGGCGACGACGTGAACGGTGTCGATCCGATCGGACGCACCGTCGAGTCGCTCAAGCAGTGCCGACACGTCGACACAGATGTCGCGGACGTTCCGGAGTTTCTCGACGGGGTCGGATTCCTCACTGTCGAGCTCGATGTCCTGATCGAGCCCGCCGAGATGGAAGCTCTCGTCGGCGTACTCGACTCTGAGGTAGAGCCGAGGCTCCTGTCCGACCTTGCTCCGGCTGATCGTCTGATTCTTCAGCGCACGCCAGCATAGCGTGTCCAGCCGCCGCACGTCTCGATCCGACAAGAGCGTGTCTTCGGCCCCGTGTTCGTCGACGAGCCCGTGGAATCCGATGAATGCATACTGGATCCGGTGATCGTCGAGGTCGAACCCGCCCTGTGCCTTGTCGTCGCCGGTCGCGATGACGCTGGTGAGGCTGTTGTACTCCTCGTTCTCCATGACTCGGTGGAGCGACTTGCCGGGTGAGAACTGGACGGGGCCAGTGAAGTGATCCGGGAGGTGGTCGACTTTCTCGTCGTCCATGTCGACGCTCATCGTCGCGCCGAAGTAACGAATGTCGGCGCTGTTTTCGAGGAACTGACTGAAGACAGCGTTCTCGATGTTGTCCTCGTCGACATCGTCGAGGTCAATGTCCTTGAGCCGGTCTTCGAGGAGATCCTCGCGGGTCGCCTGATCGCCGTCGTCTTCCTTGACGTTGCGAATGTAGACGCCGTGGCCGTCGTCCTGTAGTTGATCCCGCAGGTAGCGCTTGAGGCGAACGTCGGTGACGATCGCCTGATCCGTATGGGGGTCAATCCGCGGTCGGTTCGCGCCGCTGAGAGGGTTGCCGTTGGGGTTCGCGTCGACTGCGTCGTACGCGAAGATGATCTCGGATCTGTTCGAGACGGTGGGGTAGTGCTCACTCATTGGTATCAGGGGATTTGTCGGTGGTTTCGTCGTCGGTTGATGCGTCGTCCTCGTTCGTCGATTGGTCGTTCATGCCGTAGGTCAGGCCCAGGGCGTAGTAGAAGCGCAGATCATCGGTGCTGATCTCCCAGCCCGACGGATCGTTTCCGGCCATGGTTTCGACGATGGCGTTCGTGACTTCCTTGTACATCGTCGAATTGATGTTCGACCCTTTCTTGGCCATCTCCCTGGAGTAGACGATGTCTTTGTCGATTACCTCCTGGGTGATACGCTTGATCTTGGTCTTGGTCATCGACTTGATCGGGTACTGGTCGATGACGGTCGTCGACCGGTCGTGGTAGCCCTGCTGGTAGGTGCCGACCTGCCCGACGAGTGTGCCGAGCAGGAACGCACCCTTCCGTTCGGGGTCGTCCAGACCGTCCGTCTGTTCGATGAACGATTCGAGCTTCTCGGTGCGATCGAGGGCGGCCGTGCCGCCGTCGGTCCGCGCATGTTCTGGTTCCATGGTGTCGTAATCGGGGCCGTCGATCAGCGTCGATTCGGTATCGCGGGCCTCGGTCGTCACGAGGTCAGCGTTTTCGAGCGCACATAGCTGTGCGAACTGGGAGGCGATCAGGAGTTCCGGGACCCCGTCGCCGTCCCGGTCGAGCAGTCGCTCGACGTAGGCGCTGACGAGCTGGGTTCGCGGGACGGGATCGCCGGCGAGAATCGAGACGTAGACGTCGATCCGCTCGTCGTCGACTGTCGCATCGGTGTCCTCGTCGGTAAACGGAAAGGTCCTGTAGAGATAGGCACCCGACGCGACCATCTCCCGAAGGTCCTCGTAAGTGGTGAGCGCCCACTGCTCGTGGGAGGGCATCGGTGGTGTCCGATCTGCGTTCCTGTCGTCGTCGCCGTCGAACACCCAGCTTCCCGTGATCTGCTCGTGTCTTTGTCCGACCTCGGTCGGGTAGTGAATCCGGCCGTTCAGCGTCTCGCCGTACACGTCGAAGCGGGACATCTGGTGTTTCATCACCGCCGCGACGTAGAACCGGAGTCGGCCCTCTGGCGCCGCTTCGTGGTCACCGAATTCGTCGTAGAGCATCTGGACCGGACCCATGTCATCGGCCTGTATGACCCTGTGAAGCGCCGCGTACAGGTTGTACGTCTCCTCAGGTGTCGGCCGTCCGAGGAAGTACGGGAGATAGTACACGTCAGCGTTGAACGTCCGGTAGGAACAAGCGTTGACGAACTCCTCGGCGTTCATCAGCGTGACAGCGCCGTCCTCGGAGATCGGATGACTCCGCCACGCTTCGTCCGGATCCAGCCCCGGGAACTTCTCCATCTGCTTGCCGAGGAAGTAGTTGAGGGGGTCCTCCGCAGTGCCGACGGTCCGGGTCCGCTCGCCGCTGATGAGGTCCGTCGCCTCGCCGGCGGAGTTCGTCGCCTGACCCTTCGAGACGAGCTTCGAGAGTTTGCGCGCCCGCATCGCCTCGTTGAAGACGGGAATCTGTCCGGGCCACTCGAACTCACCGCCAGTCTCGTGTCGTATCTGGACCGTCAGGAGCGCCGTTGTCGAGTCACCGAGTTCGGTCTGGACGGCCTCTCGAATCCTGTCGAGTGCGTCTTCGTCCTCGCCGACGGTCGCGAGTCCGTGGATGAGGTCACCGTCGGGATGGTCGTCGGCGACACCCTGAACGACATCGTCGGTCGCCCACTTTGTCAGTCGCTCACAGGCGTAGCGGGCCAGCTTCTCTCGGTCGCTGTTGCGCCCCGAGCGGTGCGTGACGCTGTGGTCGATCCCGCGTGCAGCGTTATACTTGCAGTGAGCGACTTTCTGGACGAAGTCGTCGGTGTACTGAGTGATTCTGACCGGCTCGTCCCGATCCAGCGTTGGGTACTCTCCGGAGAAATCGACCCGAACTACGATCAGACTCTCCTCTGCGCCGATCAGGTCATTGGCCTGATCTGGTGTCAGATACGCCGCGTAGTCGCCGCCGCCGGCTGTCGCCAGCGTGTAGAGTCGTCCGTAGAGGTGCTGGATGTCCCGCAACGACGAGATCGGTCGCTCCGGAAGCTCGTCTTCCAGTTCTCCATCGTACTCCTTGCGGAACTCCTTGGGCTCAAGCATCGACTCGCTCCTTCCGTCCGGATCGTTGGTCTTCCTTCTCGGTGATGTTGACGAACCCGAACCCGAGCGAGTTGCGCTCGCCGATACCCGTATCAAGCGCGAGGTTGAGGTGGCGCCGGTGGTGGTCGTCGCGGACGGTGTAGTCGAACCGCCATTTGCTCAACACCCACGTCTCGCGTTGGCCCTGTGTCACGGTCACCGGGATTGAGAACGTCTTGATCAGGTCCGCGCCATCGAACAGATCGCCGTCGGCCTCGGACGGCCCGGGCAGGTAGTCGGGACAAAACAGATCATGTTTCTTGTCGAGATTGTTTTCAACCTGGTTGCGGAACGGCTCCATTGTGTGTTCAGGTCGCCAGAACTCTGCCTCGTCGTGGTCGGTGTCGATGCCGTACTCCTCGAAGCGCCACGGCGGAATCCGAATCAGCACGCCCGTCCCCGTCTCGATTGTGCCCGACGTGCCCGGTTCGCCCACGTCGGTCGCCAGCCCATTGACCGAATTGACGTGGAAGGGCATCTCGCCGATATTCAACTCCCGGTCGTCTTTGAGATCGGCGGCGACGTTGGCGAGCAGTTCCTCGTGCGGCGACGCCACGAGTAACGTTCGCTCGTCGCCCTCCCGCATATCTCCCGGAGGGAACGGATTGCTGTACGTGAATCCCTTCGGACGATCCTCGTCGTGTATTTCGTCGTATTTGGTCCCCTCAAGCGCGTTCCAGATCCGACCCCGAAGCTTGTGATGGTATGTGTTGTCGTAGGCCGTGTCCAAACGTGCTCGCAGGTGTGCTATTACTCGCATTCGTGTATCTCCCTATTTCGTGTCATTCTGTCATTGCGATACTCTAACCGATCGTATCACTATAAATGTGATTATGCCAGATTGAAGTGAATTTTGTTCAGTGTCTGTCTCTGGTGCGATGGATTTATTGAATTCGGTGGTGCCTCCCTGCAGCCGCACGAGCCGTATGCACCCGCACACGATCCCCAGAGTGAGGAATACTCGACCGGTCTCCTTGAACGAGATGCAGAGAAACCGGCTGTTGGAACGTTCCTACCAACCGTGTCGTCGACTGCGTTCGATGCCGTGACCCGTGGCGATCTCATTTATTGGGGAGAATGGTCTGATCGGGATATTCTCGTGGCCACGAGGCACCGGTCAGTCTACGACGCCGATTCTCGGTTCACAGAGCTGGGTCAGTCTCTGCTCGACAGCGACGGTGTAACTACGCTACCGCCGCCCGTCGTGGATCGCATCGAGCAGTGGACGACGGAGAAGATCCTTCCGGAGCGGGTTCTTCGAGCAAACCTCGTCGTGGTCGAAGTCGTCCAACGACTCGATATCAACTAGTTCTCCGTCCGTCTCACCACACTTCGGACAGCGTTCAGTCCCGTCGTCCCCGGACATTACGCATCATCCTTCGAGTCTCCGCCACGGGAGACCTGGACGGTTCTTTCGTCGGGGAGCTCGAAGGCGAGCAGCTGGTCCCCGGCCCACACGTTCAGCTCGGGCGGATTGTCCCAGTCGATTCCGTCGGGGTCGATCCCGAGCTCTTCGAGGACGTCGCGGGGCAGGCTGATACTCATCGTGCCGCCAGCGCCTTCGTGGTGGATCGAGCAAGTGAGCGGATCCGTCCGGCCGTCGACCCGCTCTTCCATCGCGATCGCCGGGACCATGCCGATTTCCTCAGCCGCGTGGGGGTCGAAGCGGAACGATCCGTCTTCGACGCCGGCCGCTCTGATCGCGTCCGTGATCCGGACGACGATCGATCCCTTCGAGTGTCGTAGCTTGACAGTCTGTACTTCTCGAATGTCGACAGTTTCGTCATCAGTCATGGGGTCGCGTTGTGCTTGTGTCATGGGGTAGTCTTTTTGTCGGCCTTGAGGCGTAGAGGCCGCTAACCAGAAGCCGGTGCGCCGAGTCGAACGGCGACGGCGTCGCGAGGACGCCGCCCGCCACGGCACCGGTGACGTCGGCCGGGCATCGGAATGACGCCATCCCGACAGCAATCAGACGTCAGTCTAGCGTCGTTATGACCATACGGAGCCACCATCTCGCCGACCGATCACGCCGGCGGCCTTGTTGATCAGCAGCACGTAGTAGCCGGCCATCAGCCTTCGATCTCCTCGAGGAGGGCCTCGGTGTGGGCCTCCAGGTCGTCGCGGTTCCCATGCTTGACCGTGAGCTCGGCGAGTCGCGCGCCAGGGCCCCACAGCTCACTGTCCTTCAGATCTTTCGCGAAGTCCTTGACGAGGTCGTCGACGTCGTGGCCGATGTTGTTCGCGACGCGCACCCAGAAGCGCTGGTTTGGTGCGTCAAAACTATCGAGGTCGCCGTCGAACTCGACGATCGCCTCGCCGATCCCGTAGTACGCCTGTACGTGGCCGTCAATGAGGACGTCCCACTCGTCGGGGTCTTCGTCGTAGTGAACGCTGCCGTCCTCGAGCTCGCCGAGGAGCTTGTCGACCGTCTCCCGCTTCGGGTAGTGCTTGTTTCGGAGATCCCAGAACTCGCCGAACTCCTCGAGAGTCTCGATGTGGTGCGTGACCGATATTTCACCTTCGGTCCGCTCGGTGATCCCGTCACGATCGCGAACGATCGTCGCGGTTCCGGAGGCTTCGACGACGAACGTCCGCGGGAGCGCCGTCGCCTCTTCGCCCTCGAGGACGTCGTCGCGATCGTCGTGGGTGGCACTCTGCATCATCAGAGCACCTCCGGCGGCGGTGATCCAACAGGCTGCCCGTCGCCGCGGTACTCGACCTGGTTGCGCTGCTTGCGTGGACTAGGCCCGTGTCGCAGCGAGAGGATGTAGTGACAGCGGTCGCGCTTGCGCTCGAGTTCATCGACGTCGCCGGCGGTCTCGAGCAGCTGGGAGAGCTGCTGACCGCGCTCGAAGGCGAAGTCGTGATCGGGCGCGTTTCGCTCGTAGCCCGCGACGGCGCGGGCCTCTTCGGCCGGTCCGTCAGCGCCTCGTGTCGAAATCTGCTGTGTCATGGGTTAGTTCGGGGCAGTGCCCCAGTACCTGTACATAGTACAGGATATGTAATAAAGCTACCGATCCCGGCGGGCGCTAGGCGTCCTCAACCCGGATGTCGCCACCACATTGACAACGGTAGTCGCTGGGGTTCTTGACGATCTTCGAGCGCTGGTACCGGGGATCGCGCTTCTCGCAGTTCTCACAGACGAGCCAATACTTCGGTTCAGCGAAGCGCTCGCAGTGCCGATCAGTGTTGAGTGGATCGGCCCAGCGGGTGAACGTCGGCCCGTGGTCTGCTTCGTCGTATTCGTGGTACTGCCAGGCGTGTATCAACTCGTGACGAACGGTCCGGTAGAACTTCTCCCAGCCGTACTCTTCGTAGGCGTCCCACGAGAGTCGAATCGTGATCTGACCGCTTGCTCGGTTGTAGACGGCCTTTCCCGCCGAGCGCTGCATCCGGGTTGACGTTTCCCAGTTGATCGACTCGACCGGCAGCTCAGGGAAATGTTCGCCGGCGACGTCGGCAGCGTGCGACGCCGCTCGGTCGCACAGCTCGGCCTCGGTCTTAGCTTCTGTTTCCGCGTTGTGTTTTGCAAGTGTCATGGGGGTAGTCCAGGGAACTGCTTCCCCTGTACCTGTACTATGTACAGGAACCACCATAAAGGTACCGATCAATAAAAGTGGGGATCGCTAGTCGAGACAGTCCACCAGTTCGCTGTTGAACGAAACGTATGTCAACGCTTCATTTTCCCAACCACGAGTCGATCGAATGAACTTGACCCACGTCTCAAGGTCCTTCTCGTCGTGGGCGTCGAGATTCTCAACGTGTTCGAGTTTACCGACGAGTCGGTAGCGGTTGAGGCTCTTACCGGCCGGGACGAACGTCTCATGTGGCCTGTCGGTGACGTAGACGGTGTTTTCGTCTTCGTTCAGGTGGTGGTGTTTGCCTTCCGAGTCCTCGCCAAGGTAGCAGTATCGCAGGCAGACGACGTATGTGCAGTCTTCGAGCCACGCAAGTGCGGCACCTAGGTCATCATCGACTTCGGTTCCATTCTCCGGTTTGGTTTGCGTCGAAGCGCTTTTCGCGAGTGTCATGGGGTAGTCCAGGGAACTGCTTCCCCTGTACCTGTACTATGTACAGGTAGAACCATAAAGGTATCGGTCAGAAACTCCTCAGGGGAACTCCGATGGATTTATTATTCTTCCTGTACTGTGTACAGGTGCGGGGAACGCCCCGAACTAACCCATGACACTGGACATTGCGACGCGGAACGACTCTGCAAGCACTGAACCGACGATTTCCGACCTTAACGAGCGGGACATCCGGGCGCTGACCGAGTATATGTCCGTCCTCGAGGACATCGGCCAAGTTCGCGGCGCCGACGGTATGTATCTCGTCGTCACGCAGAGAGAGTACACAGTCGACCTAGTCGAGGGCACTTGTCAACAGAAGAACGGCGACATCTGCCCAGATCAGAAGTACAACCTTGGTCTAAACGAGGAATGCAAGCACGTGAAGCGAGCTCGGTACGCAACGGGCCAACTCTCAATCCCAGCGGAAGTTGACGAAAGTGCGATTGACCCGCAATTGGGCGATCACGTCACGCACGTGGCGGACGAGGAGTGACCGACCATGCCAAAATGCGATAACTGCGGTACGCACGTCACCGAGCAGTACCGGCGCGTTTTCGCCGATAACGACGGCACGCTGCACGGCTGCCGCTCCTGTCGAGACCAGACCGAGATATTCAACGGCGCCGGCGCTGGCCTCGAGACCGACACCCTTCAGCTCTAGGCCAGTCGGCGTTCAACCTCAATCTAGCAGTGCCGCTATTGCTTCTCTGTTGCCAGGGATAGTCGTCGTGCCACGGGTTCACTCGTTCATAGGCGGCACTTGCGGCAACGATTGTTCGATCATCATAAGACGGGCCGATGAGTTGGAGACCAACCGGCGCCCCTTTGTCGGTCAGCCCCGCTGGAATGGATGCCGCCGGATGGCCGGTCATATTACACACAGTCGTGATCAACCAGCCGACGATTGGATGAATGTCGACGCCCTCGACTTCAGTTGGACCGAGAATATCGTTTGGGAACGGGGGAACTGACAACGTCGGGGTAGCGATAAGATCGTACCCCCTTAGTGCCGCCTGGAGACCAGCGTACGCTTGAGAACGCGCCTCGATTGTTTTCGCCAGCGGTTCATCACGAATGTCTCCGTTCTCATCAAGATACTCATATCCAGTTTCGATAATATCTACTAATGTCTCCGGGAAGAGTTCTCGATCCGTACCGAGTGCATCGACGCCGTCCTCCTCAGCAAAGGTCTTCGCTAACTCCGCATACGAGGTGGTCCACACAATCCAGACGGCTTCGATGAACTCCTCATAGCTTTGTCCGAGGTCGACCTCGGTCACTTCGACAGTTGCTCCCTCCGCAGTGATCGTGTCGACTGAACCATCAACGACATCTCGAACGCGCTGATCGACAGGATAGGTGCTTAGCCCAGGATCGTAGCCGATCGAAAGCCCTTCGACATCGTCTGTGAGCGCAGCCTGGTAATCCGTTGCCTCTTCATCATCGCCATACATCACCGACAGGGTAAAAGCAGTGTCTGCAACAGTCCGAGTCGAAACACTCGGCTGGAAGTACGTATCGCCGGTTCCGAATTCCCCAGGATCCTCGATTCGAGGGAATAGTCCGTAAGTACCAGTAAACGATGCGGGGATACGAATCGACCCAGCCCCGTCAGTCCCCGTTGCGAACGGCAGCATACCGTCTGCGACCGCGGCGGCACTCCCGCCAGAAGAGCCGCCTGCATTCAAATCGAGATCAAACGGTGTCGGTGTCGGACCGATAAGCAGATTATCCGTCTTACCCATGTACCCCCCTTCAGGTGTGTTCGTCTTCCCGACTGGAATCGCTCCCGCATCGAGGAATGCTTGTACCTCGGAATCAGTTTCCTCTGCAATCTGGTCCTTGAAAGCGAGGAATCCATCGGTAAAGCGGACCCCCTCGAGCTTCTGCCGGTCCTTGATGGCGAACGGGATGCCGTGTAACGGTCCAAGGTCGTCTCCACGTTCGATCGCACGTTCTGCCTCTCGTGCATCTGCTCGAGCTTGTTCTGGAAACAACGTAATGAACGCGTTCAATTCGTCGTTTCGCTCCTCGATCCGTGCAAGGAACGCGTCGACGACCCTGACCGGTGAGAGTTCACCTGTATGGATTCGCTCCGCAAGAACTGTCGTCGGGGTGAAAATGATCTCACTGTCTTTTTCCGCGGAATCTGTCTGCCCTTCCGAGGCATGTGCACTAGCACTCCCAAACCCGAGCATTGTAACACTGCCACCGGTGACACTTTTGAGATAGCTACGACGGGTACGTGACCACTGACTTGATGATTGCTTGGTATTGTCTACCATCCTCGAACATATATTCTGGTGCTTCCAATAAATATAATTAAATCTATCGATAAATTATAAATATAATAAAATTCAGATAATATAAATATCAATAACTAGCTATAGAAAAAATTACTCGAGTTTCTGGATCGCCATTCCACCATCAATAGATACTGGATCACAGGCAAACCCATCAGCAACGCGGTAGTACTCCAGAACGTATCGGGAATCTCCCTCGATCTCATCCAGCACGGAAGGCTCGGGAGATCGCGCCCGCGAGCAGTTGCTCGAACAGTGTCTGATCGACGTCTGCGTGGCCGGCGTCTGCGACCGCTCGAACGCTCGCCTACGATTTCACCGCCGGGCGACGAGTCGTTTTCGCAAGATGGGGCGCTGACGGTCAATGGCTAACACCACTCGAGAAAGATCGATATCTTTATTACCATTCCTGTACATAGTACAGGTACAGGGAACAGTTCCCTGGACTAACCCCATGACACGGAACGACGACCTTCAGACCGAGCTGATCGAGAACGAAGACGGATTCTGCACGCTTCAGGTGCAAAGCAAGCGAGGCGACGATACCCGCAACGAGGACCGCGTTAAGGCCACTCTCGGGCGACCTACCCTCGATGAGATCAAAGAGGACCGCGAGCAGTTCCTTGAGATGATCGAGGAGACGATGGCCGAACGCCGAGCGAGCAACCAGGGCGACAGCGAATAGAGTCCATGTCGCTCGCTTTTGAGAGTGCCGCTGAGAGTGATCAGCGACCTGTCGTTGCCGAAGCCCGCGCCGTGGCGGCACCTGAACGGCCGGAGGACCGGCAACACGAGAAGGTCATGCAAAAACTCAACGGGCGGCGAAAGATCGACGAGAACCGTACGCCGGCGTCCGAACCCAACCGCACCCCGATCCGCGTCAACGATCCCGGCTGCACCGAACAGCAGTTCCGCCAAATGGTGCTCTAGCGGAGGTCCTCTTTTAGGGCAAGTACTCAGAGCGATAACGCTGACTCGAGACGTACAGTCGAATGTGCCGCTTGCGAGCGGTGGCCGATGCGCCGCGTCTCTGACGACGTCCACTGGCACGACGTCGTCGGCGAGACACCAGGCGAATGTAAGGTCTGCCGGCGGCAGATCTCTGACGGCACCTCTGACCGGCCCGGTCGTTGGTGGATCCGCGAGAGCTCGCACGATGTACTCCTCGAGGCCGCTGGGTGGTACAGAAGGTGTCAGAGAACGATCCGCATGACGTTCTTTTCATCCAACCTGGGGCGAACTATCCGTTCACTACACTTGCTTACTGATCAACATCTTCTTGTTTGATGATCTGGGTGAAGGTCTTCTTTATCTGTCTCCAACCCTCCTTGTTGATAACGAGAGATTTTGCACTGTGCGTCCCCTTGCTGTGAGGAAGAGTCTATCGGCGGAGTGGTCGTGTAACGGTCACGGACGCATCAAGGATCCCTTCTCGTCCATCAACCATGCACGAGATTCCTTCCCACAAGTCCTCGAATGGTGTAATCGACATCCTCCTTATCGAAGATAATCCCGGCGACGTTCGTCTGACACAGGAGGCCTTCAAGACAATAGATCAGAAGGTAACACTGCAGACAATCGCCAGTGGAGACAATGCCGTAGAGTTCTTACAGCAGTCCCCAGAGACGTCCTTGCCCGATCTCGTTCTCTTGGATTTGAATCTTCCCGGTCGAGATGGATGTTGGGTTCTTGAGGCGATCCGAGATGACCCACAACTCAAACCGCTTCCTGTGATTATGCTCACGAGTTCTGAAACCGACGAAGATATTGAGCGGTGCTACGGTGCCCGGGCCAATGCCTACCTGACAAAACCAACAGCTCCTGATGAGTATACCTCGCTGGTGGATTCACTCGAACGGTTCTGGTTTGAACAGGTACAGTTCCCTCCAACCCCACACTAGTTCTCACCTTCTGTGAGTGTCAGGTTAGACCTGTGCTGAGTAGTTGACCTATACTGAACGATCACCACCTTCGCAAATCGTCCTGAATTTCGTGCTACATTCACGCTTTGTATCCGAAATATCGAAACGTCTGTCCGGGGTTCCTGAGCCAGTCCATATCGCCAGACGGCATCCAAATCCCCTAAAATAAGCGATAAAATCCGCAGAGGGAAGGTCCGTTCAACGGAGTATTCTTACTCCATGCGCTGGGGACTTAGCAGGGTTTCATCCCATCAGTGCCATTAAGGGTTCAGGTGGAAATCAGCCTATTAATTTAAAGGGGACTAACATTAATACGGTTGACTTTAACACACCGGTTATCTGGGCTCTGAGTTGGAAGATTATTGAAAAAGTCCGCAATCGAGCCTGGCCCGAACGGTTCGTCACACGAGACCTTTATCTCTAAGCCCACATCATACGTGGTTGATCCGGACAACTCAAATCCTCCTGTTTGAGTCGTAGTTCCGACAGTCTTTCCACCAGGCGACTCAACTTGATTGCGTTTGATTCCTTGGTCAGCACCACGGACAAACAAAGAAATATTTGCTGAGGCACTTCCTGATCCACCAGTATAGGTGCGGCCAGCTCGGTAATACTCTGCTGTCACGTCATAGGAACCGTCGCTACTAGGATCAAATTGCCCATAGAGTCGAGCAGTGGCCGAACCGTTCCCGAAACCAGATGAGTTTGCAAGTGCACCCATTTCGTTGTCGTTTGGGCGTGCATACGAGCCAACACGCGTATTTCCGCTCCCACTTTTGCTGCTGTCACCGTTTGTGACGTCGATACTGGTGGTGGCAGTAGCGGTACCGGCAACACTCCCAATGCCGATAATGGAGGCGCTGATGGTACCAACTCGTTTGAGCGCTGTTCGACGTGTCGTCTGATCGAATGTTGCCAGATTATTTTCTGACATTACAATTTGGTTTTCACTCCTAATAAACAATAAAAGTTTATCTGTAATAAATTAAGATATGGTTTCTATTTGACGGGATCATTTGACTGTATGTGTCTCTCCAAACGAGCCCACGGTAGAAACCAGACCGATTGCTTGATGGAGTAGACATTTTTATTATTTATTCAATATAAATATATTAAAAGTTTCCCTTCTTTCTCTGGATGCCACTATAACCACGATCGACCAAATCAAGCGCTCAATGGCCGGACACCAGCCAAGGAGGTGCTGAACTAGACCATGCCCTGTGGCCATAGTGAATACATAGCGACTATCGCTCAGATCTCAAGAGACCAAATCAGTACTCATCTACATATCGACCGAATCCATACCAGTGTTCCCGGAGAATTCCTTCCTGGTTGAAATCGAGTTTTTCTAGTACTCTTTTTGAACTTTCGTTGTCTCCAACTGTGCGGGCCCAGACCTTGTGTAGGCCAAGTTCGTTGAAGGCGTGAGTCAAACAGATATCCGCCGCTTCGGTCGCGTATCCCTTCGCCTGTTCGTCAGGGACAATCCAGTAGCTCAACTCGGCTTTGCGGCCCTCTTGATCAATGCCCTTGATAGACGCACTCCCGATGGGCGTTCCTTCCAGACACACGAGGAAAGTATGGGAATCGTCGGACTCGACTTTAGTCACGATGTCGTCCTTGGAGACTGGTGCCCGAACGGTTTCGTATCCGCCGTGTCGGATTTTTGGATCATTGAGATTGCGAACGAGGAACTCGTGATCCTCTGACTGAACTGTACGAAGCGTTACTCGTTCTCCTTCGAGAAATACGGGTCCCGGCATTGCTCAACCATTGTGGAAGAAATATGGTAAATCTTTATTGTGTTTCCAAGATGGTAGCCGCATCCGACGCTCAATCTCTATATTCAGCAGGCTGTTTCTGAAAGTTATTGGAGAGTCGATTATCTCACTGTTACCTACTTGACCTGTAGTGAACGGCAACTACGTGTGCGAACTGAACACCAGAAGTGTTATTGACCCAATTGGGACATCTGATGTATGGGAGACAAAATCTCATTTGATGGTCTAACACTTGCTGGCGTTGCGAATGACGAGGATGGAGAAGTGGGCGCAGATACCGTTTTCCATTTTGAGCAGACCGGTGAACGAATCTATGCAAACTACTCTGGTGGCGATATTGCAGATGGTCACTTGGTTGGTACGTTTGATGGGGAGCAGTGGGACATCAGATACACCCAAATAAATACAGATAACGAAACCGCGACTGGCCACTCTGTTGGTGATGTCGAACTCCTTGACGATGGGCGTGTGAGAGTTGAAGATGAGTGGGAGTGGGAATCAAAACCCGGTACTGGCGAGTCAATTCATGAAGAAATTGACGAGTAGATAGTCGTCACAAATCACATCGTGACTGGTCACTACTTGACCTGTACTTACCGTTTGTCGGGTAGTCACAGAGAGGGAATGGGAACTTTTCTATGACACCCTGTGGTACATCCTAGCCGTCTACACCGAGGCCGCTGGAATTGTTCGGATGGTCCGCGTCCCCGCCGATCGCGTCGACGAACTCTTCGAGGACCGGTGGACTCCATGTGGATCGTCCCACCCGGCCAAGTGAGCAGCACAGCTCCCCTGGACGACTGTCTTCGAGCCTACCGAGCTCGAGTTGTAGGCTTTCCAGCAGGCACCGATCGGTACAGACGTTTTCTCACGAAAGAAGAGCTTCCAAGGGATTACAGCCCTCGGGCACACCCCTTCAGAAGGCTTTTACAAACGCACGGGGTATGACCCTGTAGGGACCTGGACTGTATCTAGCTCAGTGTCATGGGGTTAGTTCGGCCAGGCCCCAGTTCCTAACTGAGACACCCCACCCGTAGCGCTAGCGCCACCGACTTTCGACTCGGGTCTGGTACCGAAGCCCGACAACGCTCGTGGTTGCGATTTCCTGGATCACGTGTGGCGGGTGTTCATCACGAGCGTCCTGGATGTTCTGCTTCGATTCGATCAGATGCGTTAGCGCCGCGTCGATCACATCGGACGTCGGCGCGTCGTCGTTGGGCCCGTCCGCCACGATCGCACCGGGGCGTCCTCGAGCTCTCGGCGAACACGAACGGTGACTCGCCGACTCTCGATATGTATCTCAACGGGATCCGCCGACATTCAGGAATCCGGCTCTGTTGAAATTGTCAGTGGCTAACAAATTTGAGAGGGATCGGTAAGTACAGGCGAAGACGTTACCGAAGTGGCTATCCACCTCTCCGATAGCTGCCAATAACAGCGTGCTGAATTCAGAGGGTGTAGCCAGCACAATGCGTGTGTTTGTTTCTCATCAAAGCTGCTAAATCAGCCTTTCACTAAACGGGATATAATAAAATTTTTCTATTCATTCTCTGAGACCCAGTATTCAAAGTCAAGGGGCCCATCGATCTTGCCTGAGTCCTTACCGTGTATCCAGAGGTTGGAGGTAACCCAATCAGGAGTTGCTTCATCTCTTGCTTCTGAAAACTGTTCAATCATCTCTTTCACACCAGAGACAGCTTTGTATGCCTCTCTGTGGTTCGCATACTCGATGACCGGACTCACGTAGCCATAGTCATCCCTCTCAACAAACTCCTCTGTCTCCTTCTTGAAATGGACAATTCGATTTCGACAGGTAACCGCCCGGGTAAATTTTCCGAATGTTACATCACCTGACTCAAATACTTTCTCATTCGTTACAAGATGTGGAACCGTCTGCCACTTCGCACGAATATTCGTTTTCTCAAGATTCTCCCAATACTCAGGCAACTCCTCCTGAGCAATACCGTTGATGTATGCTTCCAAAGATTGAACTGAGAGAATTATCGCCGTAGCAGAATGCTCCAATTCACGCTCAATATGCCCTACCTGACGGTCCTCTTTTAAATTCTGATGAATACGTCGAGATTTCAACGCCTTCTGAATAGCCGTCCGGTACGTAAGAGCTTCAACACTGGTTTTCCCATGCACATTCCCCTCTTCATCCACTCTTACAGCTCGATCAATACCCGTCAGAGTAGGCGGCTCACGCGGTTTCGGCTTATTTTCGTACTTTGAAAGCCGCTCCTGAGAATATTCGTAGATGTCATCATAGTACTCCTGATAGATACTCTGGAGTTGACCGTACAGGTCTTGCATACGTTCACGGCCATTCTCCTTAGAGATATCTCCCGAATCAACCTGGTTACGGACGTGGTGTATTTCCTGGTGCTTCCTTTGAGCCCTGTAGAAGAGTTGGGGAAATCCATCTGAAATCTGAAAGCTTCTTTCCCGGTGCGGAAACCTGCCCTTCTGCCCTGCTAAGATGCCTTTTCGAAACTCAGCTACCTCCCACTGGTAGATATCATCTTCATGCCTCACGAAAACCATCGGTGAGAGAGAAGTAATTGGGTCTGCGATCTCAATAGGGCTTCCTGGCAGGGGAAAAGAATTACTACTCAGACGGCCCTCACTCAACATATTCTCCATAAGCGGCTCAAAGTAGCTGCCACCTCTCATCATCCGCTGTGTTACAGAGATAGGGTCAACCTCGTCATACACACTGTATGGACCAGTAATCAATACCCCAGCATCGTTAATAATCTTTAAATCGTTATCATTCAGTTCCAAATCATATTCTATCCAGTTCTCCGGGGTGAAAAAGGAGCGACAGTCAAAACGCTCTAAAGCGACGTGACGGACCCACCAATCCGGAAGATCAACATCCAACATGTCTTACTCTCTCCATGTTTGCAATTCTGAGTTACTCTACTCCCTCTAAGTTATCTATATTTACTCAATTGGAATTGGGCATGGCCGATCACTGTGTCTACTGGACTGAACGATTTGACCCCTCTTGATTTGGAATCGTTTGGTGAGAGATACGCGCCCTCTATGCAGCACCACCATCAGAACCTATCACCGGCTGATGATCTCCACAGGGGCTCTGTCTCGGCGTCCGGCCAAGGCGCTTCGAAGTCGGGTATGACCGCGGCGGCAGTAAAAGACGACTTTGGTGACAGCAACGAATGGGCGCTCGAGGCCGTCAGAACGACGCCAACCGATCGTACCCCTCTCTCGGACGGTTAAGTGAAATAAACCGCATCACTTCGCAGAAGACGATCAGTTAGCAGAGAACGCCGTCACTCAAACTTTGCTGTGAGCGGGATGTCACAGCCCGTGCGCGTCATCGTAGCTTTTAGCGTACTGGCGCCAGTTCTCACGAAGTTCGCCCTCGGCTTTCTGCCAAGTCCAGTCGACAGGATCCTTCGGCTGGTCTCGGCGGTAGATCCGATCGAAATGTACGAATCCGTGCGCGTTGTCGACTCGAGCGATCGCCTTGCTCTCCCCACTCGAGAGGCTGTAGTAGACCGTCACCGCAAAGTCGTCGACAACATCAAGAGACGGCGACGCGCTGACCCGAAGGGAGAACTCGTACCCGAGAAATGAACCGAGCTTGTACCCGTATTCCTGCGTCATCTGGCTTAAAGCGAGGGAAGGAAGCCCACCCACTTAGTCTTAGCCGCACAAAATATGTATGCTATATTGAGTAGTTAGTTGATTAAGAAAACAAAACCGGGCAAAGGGATTTATGTGTTGAGGTATAATACAACGATAAGACAGCAGCCATACTCCGATGTCAGTCCATATCTCTACCGAAAAAAAGCGGTCAATGATGGCTCGAGCGCTGGCGAAAGAAGGGTTCGAGGACGTTTATGTTCTCGATGCCGATAGCGCAGCTGAAGTTCTGACGCCGAAACGGCGAGCAATCCTGAACCGCCTCGCTACCGGCGACGTCCATTCTGTCCGATCGCTTGCCGACGAACTCGATCGTGACAAGGGTGCTGTAAGCCGAGACCTTGAACTGCTTGCGACCCACGATCTCGTCACGTTCGATCGCGAGGGCAAGCGGAAGCTCCCCAAGAAGAAACACGAGACGGTCGTCGTCGAGCCTGTCGTGTAGGTTTGGGCCGTCACTCCTCGAGTTCACTCGTCGACAGGGATACCGGTGAGTAACCAGCGCGAACGTGTGAGGATACCGGCCTTTCGGTAGGTCTTCTCCTTCTCGACGTATTTGACCAGCCTGTTCTCCAGGGGAGACCGATGGGACACACGTCGGGATCTGCACGGACTGTGCCGAAGTGCACCTTCAGAAGAGAGGCCTGCTTTAGACGTTTACTCTTTTCCCGTACTCGGCTGGATAGACGCATCTACAACCGTGTCTTAGACGCGCAAGGTAGGGTGCAAGCAGGGAAAACCGGGTTCCGCGAGCGGGATCTATCGTATCGAAAGAGTAGGTTGGGCGGGATGATGGAAGGCGGTGCAAGACAATGCGTCGGGATATCATTCAGTGCGATGGATCACCCTCCATGTTACCATTCAACACTATCATGGGTAATAAAGTTACACTCTAACGAGGCAGGTGTAGGCAGAACGGGGGATCCTCGAGTCGTCGATAGCACTGAAACAGCGTGTCATAGAATACGTCTCACACCCTCTACCTGACGATTATACAGCTCTCAATTCGCGTACGAGCCTGTAGTTTCGCCAGTTATTGTTTTTGTTCAAGATAAATACCGTGAATAATGGTTATTGAGAACTATCGTATGACACGCTCACGAGTATAGCTTAGCTATAGTATTCTCCAAGTACCTGATTTGCCTCTAACACAATCTGGTACGTCTCTTTATCAACGGCAGGTTCATACTTTGGCCATCTGCCTTCTTTCACTTCATTTACAATTCCCATATCAACAAGAACGTCGATGTGTTCGATAACCGTTTTGCGTTGTAATCCAGTGTGATCTATTATATTTTGTTTTGACAGCGGTTGATACTCTTCAGACCAGCGGAGGTCTAAGAAGAAATCAGCGAGATCTTGTCTCGCCTTGCTTGCATATAGGGTTCGAATATAGGTAGGAGAGTTCTGTTTCTCAAATTTATCCCACTCAATCGTAGGGTCGTTTCGTTTCTCATCTGTGGATCTATCTCGTTCCTCACGTCCATTCCACTCGCTCTCTCCGACTACCCAATAAAGAGAAACACGCAGAAAGTCAGCTTTTGAATTAATCTCAATTTCTTCAGTAGCCACGACTAACTCAACCAAATCTTCGACAGTTGGTGGTACGCTGATATTGACAGAAGAACCTTGTTTCTGATATTGAAGATTGATCGGTTCAAAGTTTTCTACCCAATCACTTGGGGGAATAAGAAATCTTATCTCATACTCTTCCCGAATATCCTCAAACAGATCATCGTGGATATCCAGTATGTATGAAAGAAATATCCGGGCGGTACGATCTGCGGCTTTCGCTTGTGAAAGATCCCATTTATCTGCTAGTTGTTATGCAATTGCTGATAGCTCTCCGCTTATATCTTGCAAGGAGAGATAACCTGTTCGACGTTCCAAGTCAGCATCTCCCTTTTCATTTACATGGTCAACTTCTTTTGTCCACGGTTCGTCAACTGTTTCAGTCATAATACATACCATAGATCGAACCATCAATATATTTTCCATAAACTCCCAAGAAGCACCCGTCTTTAGTTAGGAGACGAATCGCGTGACAGCGGTGGCTTATCGAGGTATGTTTGCGGAAGGAACGAGGAGGCGGCAAGTGTGCAACAAGACGCCTCCTCATCTCGAATTATGCGTCGGCTCACTACACTGTTTCTCTCCGAGTTCCTTGAAGGGCACGCCGAGTTCCTCGGCGTGGTCGAACGCGACCGCAAGCTCCAGATTCCTGCCTTCGTCTGGGCATTCGTGTTCGGCTTCGCCGCAGGCGAGAGTCGAACACTCACTGAGTTCAGACGGAGCTACAACGCTACAGCGGATGAAACGATCTCTCCTGGCAGATTCTATCAGCGACTGACGCCCTCACTCGCGGAGTATCTCCGCGACCTCGTCGAGGTCGCGCTCGATGGGTCGCTGTCCCGGATACAGTTGATGCAGATTTCGACTGGTTCAGCGTCACTGACGAAAAAGCACACGACAGCACGGAGTTTGACACGGGTCCGTGGCTCAAAGACCGGTTGGTACTGTTCGATCAAGCGTATTTCAAGTACCGTCGTTTCGCACTGATCGACGAGGATGACGGCTACTTCGTGAGCCGACTCAAATCAAACGTGAACCCGGTGATAACGGGAGAATTACGGGAATGGCGTGGCGACGCCATTCCTTTGGAGAGTGAGAAGATCCACGACGTGGCTGATGACCTCTATCGGCAGTATATCGATGTTGAGGTCGAAGCAGAATTCCAGCGCAGAGAGTATGCAGGGACGCAGTCGTGGGACACGAAGACGTTCCGTGTCGTCGGCGTCCGCAACAAGAACGCCGACGACTATCATCTCTATATCACGAATCTCCCGCGAGAAGAGTTCTTCCCGGCAGATCTAGCGACGATCTACCGCTGCAGATGGGAGGTTGAGTTGTTATTCCGCGAACTCAAGACACAATACTCGTTGGACGAGTTTACCACGAGCAAGAAGCACGTCGTGGAGATACTGCTGTATGCGGCGTTACTGTCACTGCTGGTCAGCCGTGATCTGTTG
The DNA here is from genome assembly GCF_028618695.1 of Natrinema soli. Next base: position 85,558 of record NZ_JAQIVI010000098.1, read on the forward strand.
GATCTGGTCACCGAGCAGGCAGATGATGAGCTCGTGTTTCCACCAGAACGCTGGGCGGCGACCTTCCGGTCGCACGCCCAGCTCATCCTTCAGGAACTCGGTGAACACCTCGGTTACTCTCCGCCACCGTTGCTGGAACGGTTGATCGACGAGGCTCAGAAGATACACCAACAACGACCGATACTCCAAGAGAGGCTCGCTACCGCTACACAACCGAGGACTGGGGCCTAACTAAAGACCAATGCTATCTGTTCTTTGAGCTCGTAGAGTTCCTCAAGCGTGATCTCGTCAAGCTGACCCATTATCAAATCTACCACGTCTACCGGTAAATAACCTCCCTAATCACTATCAGTGTGTAGTAATGGCATTGAGTCAATAGTGCGTAATCAAGGGATTACGTAGCCCCGTTCCCTTTTATCCAGTGGAACGTGTTTCTTAGCTAAGCTGATCACAACTACTGCGTTCAGCGGTGCTATTCAAAAATGTCGCTTGGAGTAGACGCATTAGTTCTACAGTAATCGTCACTCCAATCCACATGGCGACCGCGATCGCCGTAACAAGATAAGAGTCGGCCGGGTCAAGTGCGTCGACCAGCTGATGTAGCCAGAAAAGGTTCCCCATTGTCGAGTTATGGATTACCTCTATCCAACCAACATAGGTTGGTGCAATCTTGTAGGCGTCTGGAACTAACGCAAACACGCCTCCCAGTAAAATGAGTGTACGGGGGATCCGTACACGACCAGGGAAAAGGGCAACCAGAACGGTCATTCCAGTTGCACCGATAGCGAAGTGTGTAAGAGCCTGTGACATCCAGATATACTCTGGCGACTCTCCATTTTAGTACACACAGGGTACTCCCCGTGAAAATCTCTCTGTCGATATGGTAGGTTATACAAATCTAACGCTATTCACGCTGCAATTTGGACCGAACGAGGACAATCTGGGCACACGGTTCGATAATATGGTTTTATTGTGACACAGTACCATGATCTATATGCAGGGGGCGTCGACATTGCCTGTTCAACCCCCTGCAGGGGGATTTAAGCTACCTCGGTTTCCCCTTCCGACGTAGCTTTTCAGTGCTATCGACGACTCGAGGAACCCCCGTTCTGCCTATACCTAACTCGTTAGGGTTAACTTTATCACCTATGGGAGTAATGAATAGTAATACGGCAGGGAATCCATCACACTAAATGGCATGCACCCGACGCGTTGTCTGCACCCCCTGCCGCCACCCCACCCACCCCTTTCGATACGATAGATCCCGCTCGAGGAACCCCGTTCTCCCTGCTTGCACCCTACCTCGAGCGTCTAAAACACGGTTGTAGATGCGTCTATCCAGCCGAGTACGGGAAAAGATGTGATGTTCTTTTATAACGTTTTAACTATAATATAGGTTGACGCATTTTCACCGGTTACAACGTGGAGTACCACACCTTGTAGCGCAACCCCATCTGCTACTTCCTGTGAAACAATTACATTATTGACTTCATGACCTTCATTCTCGAGGATGTCTCTAATGATTTCCTTTGGGTTTTCATCAAACTGTTCTTGTTCTTCATCATTTAGTCTTCCTTCTAACTCGTAAACTTCAGCTACCAATATTTCGCCTTTATCCGACGTTTTTCTTTGAATTTGTGACCGTGCCATGTTAGTTAACACACCTTCCTAGGATATATATCTATCATTATAAAAAATGATGTTTATTGAGCAGATTATTTTATTAATCGATGAACGCTCTTGTGAAGCACGTTGATTTTAGAGCGCAGCGTCGAGAGCATGTTTGAGTGCTTCTTCTCCTGGCTTTCTGTAGGATTGTTCCGCTATTGACAGCGCATGAAAATTCCTCTGGCCGACTTCAGGTCAATACGGGAAGTGTGGATGATTCGTTTCCGACTTATATAATAAGTCGTCACTCACAGAGCACGCCGCTCGAAAACCGATGTGAGTTCGACTTCGACTCGTGCAAATCGCGGGCGGGGTATAAGTCTCTTCCAGAAGTAACACACGAAACTGTCCCCGATATTAGGGTATCGGAGACGAGCGCGACTGCCAGTGAGAGACGGACATGATTCACGAAACATCTGAGCCTCAAGTGCGTAACGAATCGATAGACGTAGAGGCTATACAAATTGACGGTCACTACGTGTTGGTGGAAGAGGCGAACGACCACAGATGGATAGCAGCAAAGGAACCCGCTGAGGTTCGTGAGTAACTATATAGAGCGGAGCGTGTCATACAATGACTCTATGAAAATCCTGCTTTGAAGCCCCTGTGCGTGAATCAGGACAACAGGGGTTGG
>NZ_JAQIVI010000099.1 GCF_028618695.1 Natrinema soli
CGATCAGTTCCGCACTACCGGCGACGTACCCGCCCTGGCTGGCCAGCGCCTTGGAGAGCGTCCCCATCTGGACCTGGACCCGGTCCTCGAGTCCTTCGGCCTGCACGACGCCGCCGCCGTCCGCGTACAGACCGGTCGCGTGGGCCTCGTCGACCATCACCCACGCGCCGAACGCCTCGGCGGCGTCACAGATCGCCTGCAGCGGGGCGATGGTGCCGTCCATGCTGAACACCGAATCGGTGACGATCAGCCACGATTCGTCGGCCGGCTCGCGACCGTCACGGATCGCTCGATCGGCTCGCTCCTCGAGCATCGACCGCAGGCTCTCGGCGTCGCAGTGGTCGTAGACGACGGTTTCGGCGTCCGTAAGCCGACAGGCGTCGATGATACTCGCGTGGTTTAACTCGTCCGAGAAGACGACGTCCGGCTCGAGCGCGGTGATCGTCCCGACGTTCGCGGCGTAGCCCGAGGAAAAGGCGAGCGCGCGGTCGGTGCCCTTAGTCTCGGCGAGCAACCGCTCGAGATCGCGATGGACCATCGTGTCGCCGGTAACGAGCCGGCTCGCGCCGGCACCCGTGCCGACGGTCGCGGCGGCCTGCCGGGCCGCGTTCTGGACGCGCTGGTCGTCGGTCAGCCCGAGGTAGTTGTTGGAGGCGAAGACCAGCGCCTCATCCGCCTCGAGTACGGGCAACTCGCCGCCCGAGGGCTGGGCGAAATAGCCTCGCTCGGCGACCCGATCGACGGGAGAGAGGGCGCGTTTCAAATCGTTTGTTTCGAGCGTCTCGAGTCGGTCCTCGAGGTCGAACCCGCGGTCGGCCATTCGGCTAAACGAACTCATCGCCACGGTTTCACTCTCACGGTTCCGATCGGCCGGTGAATTCGGCCGAAACGGGCCTCGAGGCGGTCGATACGTGACGGTCTCCGGGTCATCGTGACTCGTATCCCATGAAAAGACGATCCTCTCGTTATCGATCAGAACCCCGGCATCAGTTCGGCGGGGCCGAGGACGCCGTACTCGCCCGCGCGGTTCCGTCGCACGCCGGCTTTCAGGTAGCCGAGCGCGGGTCCGTTGACGTTCGCCTCCATGCTCGTCTCATCGCCGAGCCGGAATGTGTTGGTCGCCGTCTCGCCGTCGAAGGTCGTCCCGGTCACGCGCACCGTCGTCGTCGTCGGTTTCTCGTCGTTTCGCACGTCGAGGATCCCGCCGACGGTGACGTCCGCGGCGTCGCAGACGCCGGCGCGCTCGAGCAGCACGTCGTCGGCGTGTTCCATGTCTTCGAACTCGATGACGCCGTCGTGGTCGTCGATGATTTCGTCGATCTCCTCGTCGGAGAGGTTCCGGGCGGTCCCGATATCGTACTCGGGGAGGTGGGCGATGTCCTCGCGGACGGTGCCGCGGTTGTCCTCGTAGCCCGATTTGAGGCCGACGCCCCAGTGGATGTCGACGTCGGTGACCTCGACGAACGACTGGGCCGCGAGCGCCGCTGCGCCGGTCAGGAGGCCGGGCGTCGCGCCC